>JAWWOM010000222.1:0-2716 GCA_033851655.1 Frankiales bacterium | reverse complement strand
GGCCGAGGGCCTCGGCCTGCTCCACTACCGGATCCCGACGGCGACCCTCGATGACGGCCTGCTGGTACGCCTGCCACCGGCGGCACCTTCGTTGCTGGCAGGGGCGACCGGCGTGGTGATGACAACGCTGACGCTGCGTGACGTACCGGTCTCCGGCAACGTCTCTTTCTACGAGATCCCTTACAGCTGAGGCGTTCTCAGTCGCTCAGTCTCCGGTAGGCACCGCCGTAGTAGATCAACGGGGTTCCGTCGGCGACACCGACGGCGACCACCTCGCCGACGATGACGGTGTGGTCACCGCCGTCGTAGGCGCCGACCGTACGGCACTCGATCGTGGCCAGGGAACCGGTCAGCAGCAGCGCGTCGACAACCTGCGCCTGCTGGGTCGCGAAGGCCGCGAACTGGTCATCGAACGGCCGGCCGCGCCGGGCGAACCACCGGGAGGCCTCCGCCTGGTCCTCACCGAGGACCGAAGCCACCCAGGTACGGGACACGGTGACCGCCTCGTGGAACCGCGCGACCTTCTCGCAGCAGAACAGCACCAGCGGGGGATCGAGCGAGACGGACGCGAAGGAGTTGACCGTCATCGCGTGGTCCAGGCCGTCGGCCCGGGTGGTGATGACGGCGATGCCGGTGGCGAACCGGCCCAGCGCCTGCCGGTAGGCCCGCGGCTCGACACCCGCGTCCGCCGGCTCCGAGGTCATGCTTTCGACCCTACAGGCGACCACCCCGGCCGGGCTCAGGCAGGCTGGCTTGTCTGCGCGCTCGCGATGACGACAGCGGCAGGCGTGGCGATCAGCTTGAGGGTCGACAGGGCGGCCTCGCCGAACGCGTTCTTGGTGGCGGAGGAGAGCGCGAGCAGACCGACGACCTTGCCGCCGCGACCGCGGAGCGGCATCGAGAGGTAGGTCGCCATCGGCGTGGAGTCGTCGTCCTCGTCGAGCAGGCCGTCCGGGTCGGCCACCCGGGCGTCGAGCAGCTCCGCCGGCAGCTGGATGCCGGTGGCCTCCGCGAGACTCCCGGCAGCCGCGTCGAGGAACTCGTCGTAGTGCGAGACAGCCGTCTCGTGCGCGACGCCGACGTAGGCGACCCGCTCGTCCGGGATCAGCACCGAGCACAGGTCGTAGTCGACGAACCGCTGCAGCTGCTTGAGCAGCTCCTCGATGGTGGCCTCGAAGGTCAGCGAACCGCCGGCGAGCTGGATCACCTCGGCCTGGACGGAGGTCTCGAACAGCTTGCGGTCGAGGATGTCGCACACCCGCTGCAGCACGTCGTCCGGCGTCAGCTCGAGCGGGTCGGCCTTGAGGTTGGGCGCACCGGCGCGGGCCTTGGCCTTCTCGGCCAGCACCTCGGCGACGGCCTCGGCCAGCTCCGGCGCCTCGAAGTCCTTGGACAGGTAGCGGTCGGCGCCGACCATCTTGCCCCAGTAGCGGTCTGACGCGGCGTCCAGCGAGGTCAGCAGGATGATCGGGATGTCAGCGGTCTGCCAGTCGTCCTTGACCACCCGCGCGGCGACGTAGCCGGACACCCGCGGCATCTGCACGTCGAAGACACACGCGTCGGGCATCGTACGGAAGACCGCCTGCACCGCCTCGACGCCGTCCTCGGCGACGACTACGTCGTAGCCCTCCTTGGTCAGGACGGAGGAGACGATCCGACGCAGGGTAGGGCTGTCGTCGGCGATGACCACGGTCGGCATGCGGTAGGTCCCTTGCTCTCTTTAACGGCCGATGAGACGTCGAACGATGTCGACCAACGAGGTCTGGTCGAACTCTTGCTTGAGCAGGTAGGCGCTCGCCCCCGCCTCGAGCCCGGCTCGCTGGTCAGCGTCGTCACCGCACGAGGTCATGATGACGACGGGGACCTGCTCCCAGCCCTTGGTACGCCGGATGGTGCGGGTCAGCGTGAATCCGTCCATGCCCGGCATCTCCACGTCGGACACGACGAGGTCAGCCGGCTCCGAGCCTAGCCTGGACGCCCCGTCCAGTCCGTCGACCGCGGTTTCCACGTCGTAGCCGGCACCTTCGAGGATGACCCGCTCCAGCTCGCGTACACCGACGGAGTCCTCGACGACGAGCACCCGTGGCCGGCGCTCGGCCGGGGCGCGGTCGGCACCGGAGACGGCACCACCGGACAGCTTGGCCGCCGAGGTGACCGGCGTCATGACGCCGGCGGAGGTGCCGGTCGCCTGGTCGGCGAGCTCGCGCAGGTCGAGCAGGCAGACCACGGTGCCGTCGCCGACGATGGTCGCGCCGGTGACGAGCGGCAGCCGGCCCAGGAACGGGCCGAGCTCCTTGACCACCAGCTCCATCTCGGTCTCGAGCCGGTCGACGGCCCAGGCCAGCTGGCGCTCACCGTGCCGTACGACAAGAGCCGCACGGGGAGCCCGCTCGCCGGTGACCCCGAGGGTCGCACCGAGGTCGAGCAGCGGGACGTTCTGGCCCTGCCGCACGATGACCGGTGCGCCGGCGAACTGGTGCACCTCGGCGTCCCGCAGCGACATGGAAGCCACCACAGCGCTGACCGGCACGGCGTAGACCTCGTCGCCGACCCGGGCGACCAGGCAGCGCAGCACGCCGAGGGTGACCGGGAGGGTGAGCCGGAACGTCGTTCCACGGCCCGGGACGGAGACGATCTCGACGCTACCGCCGAGCTCCTCGGCCGCCGACTGGACCACGTCGAGACCGACGCCGCGGCCGCTGGTCTCGGTGACCGC
>JAWWOM010000220.1:0-3474 GCA_033851655.1 Frankiales bacterium | reverse complement strand
CGGGGCGACGTGGCGCTGACGTGTTCGTGACGAGGTCGCCGAAGTCGACGACCGCAGCCGCGGGGGAGCGGCTAGCTCTTCGTGTCCGTGGTTCGTCCGGTCTCGGCGGCGATCACACCGGCATCCGGCAGTACGGTCGACGGGCGCAACCCGGTTGATCACCACGCCTCGGCAGAGGCGCCGAGACCTCGGGGTTTGCCCGGCGCAGTGCCAGCTCAGCCCTGGCGGACGCGCCTGCGTGCAGTGCCGCGACCGAGCTGCCGGCCGATCCCCCGAGAGAGCCGGAGCCGAACAGGATGGCCGGGGCCAACGCGGCCGCAGCCAGGGCAACGCCGGTCCGCAGCGCGCGCCGGCGTTGCCGGCGTTTGACACCCGCAGCCACCCGGTGGATCAGGTTGGGGCAGTCGACGGTGCCGGCGCTGGCCCGGTGCATCTCCCGCGCGATGTTTTCGAGCAGGTCGTCGTTCATAGGTCTCGCACCGCCAACCGGGGGTCGTCCAGATATCGGAGCTTGATCAGAGCCCGTGCCGTCTGGCTCTTGATGGTGCCGACGGAGCAGCCCATGATCTGGGCCACCGCAGTCTCCGTGAGGTCATCGTGGAACCGGAGCACCAGGATGGCCCGCTGCTTGGGAGAGAGGGCGTCGAGAAGGCGCTGGAAGGCGTCCCGCAGGTCGGAGGCTGCGTAGTCGTCGTCCACGTCGACGACATCGGGCACGCTGCACGTCGGCTGCTCCGCCCGCCACGAGCGGCGCCACCAGGCCGTGTAGAGGTGCAGCATCACGGTGCGCACGTAGGAGTACGGGTCCCCGCGCTGGATGATCCGCTCCCAACGCGGCCACACCCTCTCCAAGGCCGCTTGCACCAGGTCCTCGCCCAGGTGTTGGTCGCCGGTCAGCATCCGGGCTGTACGCAGCAGCGAGTGGCGACGGAGCAGGACGAACTCGTCGAAGCCCTGCGGCTGATGTTGCACTCCACCTCCCTGCTTGCGGAGCTGCGTCGATACACCTTGCCCACTAACAGCGCACGGGGCGCTGCAAAGGTTGTCGGCGGAGGCCTGTGATCCGGACTACCCGATTGTGGCCGGGTCGAAATACGCGGCGGAGGTTGACGGTTCAAGCACGCATGGAACTCGGCATCTACAGCTTCGGCGACCGGCACCCCGACCCACTGACGGGACAGCAGCTGTCCGTCGCCGCCGCTTATCGGAACACCTTGGAACGGATCAAGCTCGCCGACCAGCTCGGCCTGTCGTTCTACGGCCTCGGCGAGCACCACCTCGCCACGTACTCGATCTCCAACCCCGGCACCGTGCTTGCGGCGGCTGCAGCCGTGACCGAGCAGATCACCCTGTCCTCGGCGGTGACGGTCCTGAGCACGGAGGACCCGGTGCGGCTCTACCAGCAGTTCAGCACGCTCGACCAGCTCAGCCGTGGTCGGGCGGAGCTGATGGCCGGTCGCGGCTCGTTCATCGAGTCGTTCCCGCTGTTCGGGGCGGATCTCGAGGAGTACGAGGCGTTGTTCGAGGAGAAGCTCGAGCTGCTGCTGGCGATCGACCGGGAGCAGCCGCTCACCTGGTCCGGGCAGTTCCGGCCGCCGCTGACCCGGGCGACGATCCTGCCGCGTCCGTACGGCGAGCACCTGCGGATCTCGGTAGCCACCGGCGGCAACCCCCAGTCCTCTCTGCGGGCCGGCGTCCGTGGCCTGCCGATCGTCTACGCGGTGATCGGTGGCCGGCCGGAGCGGTTCGCCTCGCTGGTCGACCTCTACCGTCGTGGTGGCGAGTCCGCCGGCCACGACCCGGCGACCCTCAACGTCACGATGGGCGCGATCGGGCTCATCGCCGAGAAGTCCCAGGACGCCAAGGAGGCGTTCTACCCGTACTGGCTCGAGACCATGAAGTACGGGGCCAGCGCGCGGGGCTGGTCGATCCCGAGCAGGGCGGACTACGACCAGGCGGCTGCCGGCGCCGACAGCATCTTCGCCGGTAGTCCCGCGGAGGTGGCCGACCGCTTGATCACGGTCGGCAAACGGCTCGGCGCCGACCGCTACGCCATGCAGATGGACTGGGCGGGGGTGCCGCAGGCGCGCGTGATGAAGGCGATCGAGCTGCTCGGCACGGAGGTTCTGCCGCGGGTGCAACGGGAGTTCTCCGCGGCGATGCCGACGCCCTGAGGTGTACGGGCGGGCGCAGTGGTTAGCCTGACCCAGTGACCAACGACGTCCGCGCCTTCGTGACCGAGCACCGGGCCGACCTGCTGGCCGACCTCGATGCGTTCCTGCGGATCGAGGGCATCAGCGCCCAACCAGCGCACCGCGCCGACGTGCAGCGCAGTGCCGAGTGGCTGGCGGGGGCCTTCACGGAGGCCGGCTTTCCGACCGCCGAGGTGTGGTCGGTGGACGGCGGCCTGCCGGCCGTCTACGCCGAGTGGCGTTCGGCCGACGCCGATGCGCCGACGGTCCTGGTCTACGGTCACCACGACGTACAGCCGGTGGATCCGCTGGAGCTGTGGCACACCGGACCGTTCGAGCCGACGATCGACGGTGACCTGCTGCGGGCCCGCGGCGCCTCCGACGACAAGGGTCAGCTGCTGTTCCACCTGCTCGGCGTACGGGCGCATCTGGCGGCCACCGCCCGTACCAGTCCTGCGGTGAACCTGAAGTTCCTCGTCGAGGGGGAGGAGGAGTCCGGCTCCCCGAACTTCGAGCAGCTGCTGCGCGACAGGCGTGACCTGCTGTCCTGCGACGTCGTCGTGATCACCGACACCGGCATGCTGGCGGAGGACGTTCCGAGCGCGGTCACCGGGATGCGCGGCATGGTGGCCTGTACGGTGCACTTCCACGGGCCGGACCTCGACCTGCACTCCGGCGTCTTCGGCGGGGCCGTACCCAATCCTGCGACGGCTGTGGCTCGGCTGGTCGCTGCTCTGCACGACGACCATGGTCGCGTACGGGTGCCGGGGTTCTACGACGACGTCGTGCCGCTCACCGACGTCGAGCGCGAGCTGTTCGCGAGAGTCCCGTTCGATGACGCGGAGTTCCTGGCCACCAGCCGTTCTCGGGCCTTGAGCGGCGAGACCGGGCAGAGCACCCTGGAGCGCATCGGCGCGCGGCCGACGGCAGAGGTCAACGGCATCGGCGGGGGCTATCAGGGCGACGGGAACAAGACGATCGTGCCGAGTGACGCCTTCGTCAAGCTGTCCTTCCGGCTCGTCTCCGACCAGCGCCCGGCCACGATCCGGGACCAGGTGGAGCGCTTCGTGGCCGAGCAGCGGCCGCCGGGGATCGCGGCGCAGGTCGAGTGGGAGGGTGAAGGGGTCGAAGCCTGCATCGTCGACATCGGAACGCCGGCCTACCAAGCGCTGTCCCGAGCCGTGTGCGCGGCCTTCGATGCCGAGCTGATGTTGCCGACGCGTGAGGGGGGCTCCGGCCCGGAGGCGATGATCCAGCAGGTGCTCGGCGCGCCGATGGTGTT
>JAWWOM010000188.1:0-12424 GCA_033851655.1 Frankiales bacterium | reverse complement strand
AGCAGCTTTCGGCGGAGCGGGTGGCCGACCGGGCGGCCGCCAAGGAGCGCAAGGCCGCTCGGGGCCGCCTGGTCGACCAGGCACCGGTCGACGTGCCGCTGCACGAGCGGATGTCGGCTCTGCGCCGTGAGCTCAACGCTGCCGTGGCTGCACACCACCACCGGACCAGCAAGCCGCACGGGATGATCCACGCCGAGCTCCGCCGGCTCTGCGGCGGGCCGCCGGCCGCGCAGGCCACCGAGGCCCAGCTGCGCGACCGGCTCGAGCGGCTCGCTACCCTGCGCTGAAAGGGGCCGTGGACATGGACGACGCTGCGTTGCTGCTGCGGCAGCAGGCGCTGCAGCGGGAGGCCGACGAGGTTGTCCTCGACCTCGGGCTGGACCCGCTGCTCGGCGAGCTGGGCAAACCGGTGCGGGTCGGCAGCTCCGCGCTGGGCCTGATGTCCTGGCGAGACCTCGACGTCACCGTGGTCTGCCCATCGCTGTCCACCGGGCGGGTGCTCGCCGTGGTCCCGCGGCTTGCGGCCCACCCACGGGTACGTGAGCTGACCTTCCGCAACGACACCGGCGTCTGGAACACCGACCCGGCGTACCCCGACGGCCTGTACCTGGGCCTGGGCTACCGTACGGCGGCCGGTGCGGCCTGGAACGTCGATCTCTGGTTCGTCGACGAGCCGGACCGGCAGCCTGACCTCGACCACCTACGGGTGCTGCCACCGCGGCTGACCGATGCGGCCCGGCTCACGATCCTGGCGATCAAGCAGGCCTGGGCGCACCAGGCCGGCTACCGCAGCATCGACGTCTACACCGCCGTGCTCGACGATGGTGTCCAGACTCCTGAGGACTTCGAGACCTGGCGCGCGGAGAGGTGAGATGACCGTCGAGGTGGTCTCGCTGCAGCAGCTGGTCGCCGATGCCGCAGCTCTGGGTGGCTCCGGCGGCCGGGTCCTCCTGGGCATCGCCGGTGCTCCCGGTGCCGGGAAGTCGACCGTCGCCGAAGCGCTGGTCGCTGCCGTCGGCGCCCGGGCCGTACTCGTCGGCCTGGACGGGTTCCACCTGGCCAACACCGAGCTGGTACGGCTGCAGCGGCTGGCCCGCAAGGGAGCCCCGGACACCTTCGACGCCGCCGGCTACGTCAACCTGCTCTGCCGGCTGCGGGCGCGGGACGAGCCGGTCGTCTACGCCCCGCGGTTCGACCGCGGGCTCGAGGAGCCGATCGGGTCAGCAGTGCCGGTGCCCGCGCAGGTCCCTCTGATCGTCACCGAAGGCAACTACCTGCTGGTCGACGACGAGCACTGGGGACCCGTACGGCAGCTGCTCGATGCCTGCTGGTACGTCGATCCCGGGGAGGACACCCGGCTGAGCCGGCTGGTCGCCCGGCACCAGCGCTACGGCCGCAGCCCTGCGGAGGCGCACGACCGCTCGCACGGCTCGGACCAGCGCAACGCCCAGCTGATCCAGGCGACCCGCGAGCTGGCGGACCGGGTCATCAGGCTGGCGGACTAGGGCGTCCCAGTCGCTCGCGCCCGGTCGCGACGCTGGGGCAGCTAGGCCAGCGTCGTGCCGAGCTTGTCCATCAGGTCGGCCGTGCCCTTCTCGCGAAACGCCGGCTGGTCCAGCCCGTCGAGGAAGACCCCCTGCTCGGTGAGCACCAGCCGGGTGCGCTCGCCGTCCGGGACCAGCTCGACGGTGGCGACGGACACCGAGATCCGCTGGTCGTTCAGGTGCATGTCGTAGGTGTAGACGATCCGCTGGTCCTGGACGATGTCCTGATAGACCGCGTCGTAGCGGTAGGACGGTCCACCCTCGACCTGGCCGCTCATCGACTCGGCGCCGCCGACCCGGAAGTCCATGTTCACCGGGCCGGCGCCCTCCTCCGGACCGAACCAGCGGGCCTTCTTGGCCGGATCGGCGAAGGCCGCGAAAACCCTTGCGGGGGCGGCATTGTAGGTCCGCTCAACGCAGAACGTGGAGTGCTCGACAGTACGGTCGCTCATGGTGTGCTCCTCAAGGTCTGTGCTGCGTGGGTGGGTCGATGAGGCCGCCGGGTGGTTGCTCGGCGGTGTCGTCCAGGAAGTCGCCGAGCCGGTCCAACCGGCGCTCCCAGCTGGAACGGCGGTCGGCGATCCACCGCTCGGCTGTGCTCAGCACAGCTGGCTCGATCTCGCAGGTGCGGACCCGGCCGGTCTTGCTGGACCGGACCAGGCCGCTGTGCTGGAGGACCCGCAGGTGCTGCAGTACGGCAGGCATCGACATGGTCAGCGGCTGCGCCAGGTCGCTGACCGATGCCGGTCCGCGGGTGAGCCGGTCGACGATGCCGCGCCGGGTCGGATCGGCGAGGGCCTGGAACACCAGGTCCAGCGCCTCCGATTGGTTAATCATGTACTTAAGTATCGCGAGAAGCGAAGCACTGTCAAGGGGCGGCCGCAGGCTCAGCGACGGGGCCAAGCCAAGGAAGCTTTCAGCCGAACGGCCCAACGGGCTTGATAATGGCCCAGAGGGGAACGAACCTCGGCGGAGCAGGTGATCAGCATGGCGTTCGAAGTCGAGCAGCGGCGCTACCCGAGTACGCGTACCACAGTCGTCCGCCCGGTCGGTGATCTGTCCATCGCGTCGATGTCCGTGCTGCGGACCGCGCTGCGCCGTGCCGTGCGCGAGAAGGCCGCCGTGATCGTGGTCGACCTGGCGCTGGCATCCGTCCAGGACACCGCCGTGGTGATCCCGCTGGTCGAGGCGGCCAGGCTGGGCCGGGCGTTCGGGGCCGAGGTGGTGGTGGTGACCCCGCCCGACTCGCTCAGCGCCCGGCTGGCCAGCTGTGGCCTGACCGACCGGCGCCGGCCACGGGCGGCCGCGGTGCAGCCGCCGGCCGAGTCACCGGCAGCGGCGAGACGTCGACCGCCGACGCCCCGCCGGCGCGGGGCGGAGTCCTCCTAGGACACCGGTCTCGAGAGCCGGACGCGGGCTCAGAGGTCCACCGCGACGTACTTGGTGGACAGGTACTCCGCGATGCCCTCGTAGCCGCCCTCCCGGCCGAAGCCGGACTCCTTGATGCCGCCGAACGGGGCGGCGGCGTTGGACACCAGGCCGCGGTTCAGTCCGACCATGCCGACCTCGAGGGCCTCGACGACGCGCAACCCGCGCTTGAGGTTCTCGGTGTAGACGTACGCGACCAGGCCGAACTCCGAGTCGTTGGCCGCGGCCAGCGCGTCGGCCTCGTCCTCGAACGTGGCGATCGGGGCCACCGGGCCGAAGATCTCCTCGCGGAGCAGGTCGGCGCCGGCGGGCACGTCGGCGAGCACCGTCGGCGAGTAGAAGTAGCCGGGGCCGTCGGGGGCGGACCCACCGGTGACCACGGTCGCGCCCTTGCTCACGGCGTCCTGCACCAGCTCGCGCACCTTGCCGCGCTGGGTGTCGTCGATCAACGGCCCGACCTCGACGCCGGGCTCCGTGCCGCGGCCGACCGACTGCGCCGCCATCCGGGCCGCCAGCTTGGCCGAGAACTCCTCAGCCACCGCCGCCTGGACGTGGAACCGGTTGGCGGCCACGCACGACTCGCCCATGTTGCGCATCTTGGCGATCATCGCGCCGTCCACCGCGGCGTCGATGTCGGCGTCGGCGAAGACCAGGAAGGGCGCGTTGCCGCCGAGCTCCATCGACATCCGCAGCAGCGAGTGGGCCGACTGCTCCATCAGCCGCTTGCCGACCGGGGTCGAGCCCGTGAACGAGACCTTGCGCAGCCGGCTGTCCTGGAACAGCGGGGCGGTGGTCGCCGAGGCCGCCGACGTGCCGATGACGTTGAGCACGCCGGCCGGCAGCCCGACGTCGGTGAGCAGCTGGGCAAGCATCAGCATCGACAGCGGGGTCTGCTGGGCCGGCTTGACCACCATCGTGCAGCCGGCTGCGATGGCCGGGCCGATCTTGCGGGTGCCCATGGCGATCGGGAAGTTCCAGGGCGTGATCAGCAGGCAGGGGCCGACCGGCTGCTTCATCGTCATCAGCCGGCCGCTGCCCGACGGCTCGCGGGTGTAGCGGCCGTCGACCCGGACCGCCTCCTCGGAGAACCAGCGGAGGAACTCGGCGCCGTAGACGATCTCGCCCCTGGACTGGGCCAGTGGCTTGCCCATCTCCAGCGTCATCAGCAGGGCCAGCTCGTCCTGCCGGTCGACCAGCGCCTGGTAGGCCCGGCGCAGGATCTCCCCGCGCTCGCGCGGAGGAGTCGCCGCCCAGCCGGCCTGGGCCGCTGCTGCGGCGTCGAGTGCCGCGACCGCGTCCTGCGGGGTGGCGTCGGCGACGCTTGCCAGCCTCTCGCCGGTCGCCGGGTCCTCGACCCCGAAGGTCTTGCCGCCACTGGCCGCGCGCCATCGGCCGCCGATGAAGACGCCGTTCGGGACCGAGTCGAGGACCTTCTGCTCCTGCACATCGCGCGCCATGGGGACTCTCCTGTTCAACAACACCGTCGACGTCCGGTCAAGACCGGCTGGCACCCGTACCCAGACGATCGCATAGCCTGCTGCTCCGTCGTGAGTGGGGATGTCGAGCTGGGAGGGAGGCGGCCGGTGAGCGAGTCGGTCCTGGTCGTCTGGGACGAGGCGCTGCTCGGGTACGACTTCGGGCCGGGGCATCCCATGCAGCCGGTGCGCCTCGAGCTGACGGCGGCGTTGTGCCAGGACCTCGGCCTGTTCGATGCGCCGGGTGTCGTCCTGCAGGCGCCGCAGGTGGCGGCGGACGCGACCCTCGAGCTGGTGCACACCCCGGACTACGTCGCCGCCGTGCGCCGTGCGCCGGAGGACGTCATGGGCCGGCTCGGCATGCGGTACGGGATCGGCACGCCGGACACCCCGGTGTTCCCGCGGATGCACGAGGCGAGCGCCCGCATCGTCGGCGGCAGCGTGGCGGGAGCGCTCGCGGTCTGGCGGGGCGACGCCGGGCATGCGGTCAACTTCGCGGGTGGCCTCCACCACGCGATGCCGTCCGCCGGCTCGGGCTTCTGCGTCTACAACGACGCCGCGATCGCGATCGCTGCGGTGCTGGCGGCGGGCGCGGACCGGGTGGCCTACGTCGACGTCGACGTCCACCACGGCGACGGCGTGCAGACCGCGTTCTACGACGATCCCCGGGTGCTCACGATCAGCCTGCACGAGTCGGGGAGCACGCTGTTCCCCGGCACCGGTGGCCCCGGCGAGACCGGTGCGGGGCACGCGGTGGGCAGCTCGGTCAACGTCGCCCTGCCCGCCGGCACCGGCGACGAGGGCTGGCTGCGGGCGTTCGACGCCGTCGTCCCTGGCCTGCTCCGCGCGTTCCGGCCGCAGCTGCTGGTGACCCAGCATGGCTGCGACACCCACCGCAGTGACCCGCTGGCGCACCTCGAGCTGTCGGTCGACGGCCAGCGGACCTCGTACGAGGCCCTGCACGCGCTCTCCCACGAGCTGTGCTCAGGCCGCTGGCTGGCCCTCGGCGGCGGTGGCTACCAGGTCGCGGCGGTCGTGCCGCGGTCCTGGAGCCACCTGGTCGCCACCGCCGTCGGCACGCCGATGGGGGCCGGGCACCCCACGCCGCACGACTGGCGCCGGCTGGTGGCCGACCGGACCGGGCAGCGGCCGCCGGAGACCATGGGCGACGGCGGGTCGGCACGGCACGCCCGGTGGCACCCCGGCCCGGGAGACCCGGTGGACGCGGCGATCCTGGCCACCCGGCGGGCGGTCTATCCGTTGCACGGGCTGGACCCGTTCGACCCGCGCGACTGATCGCCGGTGTTCCCGGACAGGCGGGTCAGCCGGCGTCGGTGACGTCGGTGCCGGTCAGGCTGGCGAGCCGCCAGGCCAGGCTGACCCGGTTGCGGCCGGCCCGCTTGGACTCGTACAGCGCGGCGTCAGCCGCCTGGATCAGCTCGGCCCCGTCGCCGGCGTGCTGCGGATAGATGGCCACGCCGAAGGATGCCGTCACCCCCGGCTGCTCGGGCATCGCCTCGATCAGCTGGCGGTACCGCTCGGCCTTGACGTGGGCGGCCGCGGGGTCGCTGCTCGGCAGCAGGATCACGAACTCCTCGCCGCCGTAGCGGGCAACGGTGTCGGTGGCCCGGCCACCGTCCCGCAGGATCGCCGCGACCCGCTGCAGGGTGCGGTCACCCTCCTGGTGGCCGTACATGTCGTTGTGGGCCTTGAAGTGGTCGATGTCGACGATGATCAGTGCAAGGGCTGCTCCCGAGCGGTCGGCGCGGGACATCTCGCGGACCAGCTCGCTGTCGAAGGTCCGCCGGTTGGCGATGCCGGTCAGCGAGTCGGTGGCCGCGAGACCGCGGACCTGGGCCAGCAGCCACGCGTTCTGCAGCGCCAGCGCTGTCTGGGACACGAACTGCTCGACGACCTCGACGACCCGGCGCTCGATCCTGGCGCTGCCGCCGGAGCGGTGCTCGAACACCAGGACGCCGAGCGGGCCGGCCTCGGAGTAGAGCGGCAGCACGACCAGGTTGGTCGCGCCCGGCATCGCAGCCGCCAGCCACGGGTCGAGCCCGGGGTCGACCGAGCGGACCCTGATGGTGCTGCGGGTGCGCATCGCCTGACTGACCAGACCGTCGCCGTCCGGGGGGAGGTCCGACCGGACGGGTGCGACCTCGCGACCGGCCAGGGCCGTCAGCTCGCCGGTCGGGGCGGCAGCCATCACGATCCGGGAGCAGCCGGCGCTGTCCACGACCGCATCGACGAGGGCGTTCGCCACTTCCTCGGCGCTGCTCACCGTCTCGAGGGCGAAGGCGAACCGCGACAGGGCATGCAGGTCGTAGTTGCGGCGGCGTAGCTCCCGCTCGTTGACCGAGCCGAACGACGCGGTCGCCGCCGTGACGAGCAGCACGGCGACGATGTCGGCGGCGAGGTCGGCCGCGTGCGGGGCGGCGGCAGCATGCACGATGTGCGTGGTCTGCAGCTGGTAGGCGGAGCCCATCAGCAGGCCGTGCCACACGGCGATCTTCAGGCCGGTCCGGAACGACGCGCAGAGCGTGACCGAGACGACGTGCAGCAGGACCAGGTAGCGGACCGGGCTGGTCAGGCCGCCGCTGCCGTACGTCGTCATGCCAAGGAACACCCCGTCCAGCAGCAGGCTGCCGCCGAAGACGCTGATCGCCGAGGTACGGGCAAGCCGCCACGCGCGGACGGTGGGCAGGGTCAGCAGCAGGTAGGCCGCGCAGAGCACCCAGACGTTGCGCAGGGACAGCGTCGACTGCGCCGTGTCGATGGCGGAGGTCAGCAGGATCGGCGCGACCATGGCCAGCCGCAGGAACTGCAGGTAGCGGAACCGGTCGGCCAGGGGAACCAGGCCCGGGTCTTCGGAGCGCAGGGCGGTCATGACGGTTCTCCCTGGCGATCGGGCGGGTTGAGGCGGTGCCGGTCGACGAAACCGAGGAACGGGTCGCCGTACGAGGGGGCGAGGGCGAGCTTGGGGTCGCGCCGGTCGAACCAGCGCTGCACCAGCAGGAACAGCAGCACCAGCGGCAGGATCATCAGGGACGTGACCGCAGCGCCCTTGAGCGCGGGGGCGGCGGCGGTGGAGATGGTCCGAGCCGCGTTGGCGACGCCGGTGGCGAGACCGTTGGCCAGCCGGTCGACGAGGCTGGGCGGAGGGTCGGCGCCGCCCGGAACCGGCAGCCCGGCGGCCGGCGACTGGCCGCCGTTCCCGTCGGTGAGCGGCACGCGGACCGGCGGGGCCAACGAGGTGGCCGTGGGGGCCGGCGACGTCGTCTGCCCGGGACCTGGCAGCACGGCGCTCGTCGGCGTGGTCACCGGTGGTGGGGGGAACGACGGACGCTGCACCGGTGGCCCCGGGATGCCGGTCGCGTTGCCGTCGGGGGTCGTCGGGTGAGCGGACGTCGATACGGTGACGTCCGCGCTGGTCGTCGGGGCGTCGCTGGCCGACGGCGGGTCCGTCGGCGGCGGGGTGACCACGGCTGCGGCGACCGGCAGCCACCCGAAGGTGGCTGTGGTCGTCTGCCCCTGGGCAGCGTTGTCGTCCTGCACCGACAACCGCAGCCGCAACGTGACCTGGCTCGAGCCGGTGGCGAAGTGTCCCACCCGCTCCGGCCGCGTCTCGTCGAAGCCGGCGGCCAGCGCGTTCAGGGTGCCCACGAACATCAGCCGGCCGCTGAAGCCCGTACAGCCGGCGAAGCTGCCACCAGCACCGGACTCGATCGTGATGTTGAGGTGGTCGGCGAGCGCGCCGGAAGCGGTGACGAACATGCCGAGGTCGGCCGAGGTGTACTCCGTGGGGGTGCTCACCACGACGCAGCGCTCGACGACGTGGCCAGGGGAGAGCTGGCCGGCGTTGACCAGCGGCGAGCCGCCGGCATCGGTGGTCAACGTCGTCCCGGTGGATGCGTCGGCGAGGGCTGCGGTGGGTGCCGCCAGGCAGGCCGAAGCAGCCGCCAGGGCGCAGCCGAGGACACGGCTGAGCCGGCGACGGCGTGCCGGCAGGTGTGGCACCTGCTGCCTCCTCCTCGGTCCGGCGGCGCTACGCGCGAGAGCTCGTCCCGCAAGTCATCGACCGGCGCCGACCGGAATGAAGCGTCCGGTGGCCGGGTCGCGTGGCGGCAGCCGCCGTACGGGAGCGGGTCGCGGGCCGGCCGGGTCCAGCTCCTCGTCGAGGTCCTGCCGTACCGGGCCGTCGGCGTCCTCCGCGTCCTCGCCACCCAGGGTCGGGCCGCTGGTCAGCAGGCCGAACGCGGCCAGGATCGCCAGCAGCGCGAAACCGAGCTGCCGCCAGGCGTGGTTGTGCAGCCACACGATGCCCAGACCGATGAAGGGCAGCCGCAGCCGCGGCAGCCCGCGCACGAACGACGGCGGCACCGGTGAGGAGTCGGCACGCGGGTTGGCGTCGCCCTTGGTGATCAGCTCGCCCGAGGAGGTGTAGCGGAGGAACCGGTGCACGAGCAGGTGCGAGGGCATGGCCGGGTTGGTGACCACGATGATCTGGCCGGGCTTGACCGCGAGCGCCGTCGCGGGGGCCGACAGCACGACGTCGCCCGGGTGCAGCCGGGGCTCCATCGATCCGGTCATCACGACCGACGGGGACCAGCCGGCTGCCCGCGGGAGCACCGACCAGATCGCGAGCCCGCAGGTCAAGGTCACGAGGAGGGTGGCCAGCGAGCGCCCGAGCAGGAACGCCCACGCCAGCGGCGGGGGCGCGGTTCGGCTGCTCATCAGGTGTTCTGGGCCTCCCACGTGAAGGTCACCGTGGCGTTGAGGCCCTGGGCGGCGTTGTCGTCCTGCACCGTCCAGATGAACCGGTAGTTCCTGGTCGCGCCGTTCGCGGCAGGCAGCCACGCGCCGACGCCGTTGGCGAAGCTGGTCGCGCTGGTGGCGAAGCCGTCCAGGGTCAGCGCCGTGCTGTTCGTCGGGTTGTAGTCGTTGGCGGTCGCCACGAAGTCGCTGCACGCCGGGTCGGTGCCGGCACCCTCGTCGACCTTCAGGGTCAGGTACGGGGCCAGGTTGCTCGGCGTGGTCGTGGTCAGGTCACCCGCCGCCACGTACAGCTTGGTCGCCGCGGCCAGGTTGCCGCCGTACGTCAGCTTGATGCACGCGGAGCCGGTGCTGCCCGGCTTGAGGCCGGTCGCGGTGAGCAGCGCGGTGCCGTTGGCGGCATCGGTCAGCTTGACCGTTCCCGCCGTCATCGAGTTGCCCCCGTTGGTCGTCGTGCCGGAGAAGGCGGCGTACGAGGACTGCCAGACCATCGCGGCGCTGGCCAGGATCCCGACCGGCAGCACGCCCTTGGCCAGGTTCTTCCGTACCCGACTCGTCGGACCACGCATGACACTCTCCTAGGGCTCGTCGGTCCGACCCCCCTCGGGTGCCGCGACCTTTCAACCATCGGTTCCGGGTGATAGCGGCTGACGGCCCGGATGGACCATTGCCGATAGTTCGGTCGGCGCAACGGGTTGGTCACGGGTGAGGGCCGATCGGCGAGGAACAGCGGTGGGCATGGTTGACTTCCAGTCGAGGTGATCGCGGTGGACGGGCAGGAGACGAGCGGCCCTGGGCCCGGTTATCCGCCGTACTGGGAAGCCGACGTGGTGCTCTCCGACGGCGGTACGGCCCACGTCCGCCCCATCCGGCCCGATGATGCCGACCGGCTGGTCACCTTCTTCCACCGCTGGAGCGCCGAGACCGTCTACCGGCGCTTCTTCACCGTGCGCAGCGAGCTGACCCCCGCCGAGATCGAGCGGTTCGTCAACGTCGACCACCACGACCGGGTGGCCATCCTGGCCGAGCTCGGCGGCGAGATGGTCGCGCTGGCCCGCTACGACCGGCTCCCGGACAGCAACGAGGCAGAGGTCGCGTTCGTGGTCGAGGACGCCCACCAGGGCCGCGGCCTGGGTTCGGTGCTGCTCGAGCACCTGGCCGCAGCCGCCCGCGAGCGCGGGGTCGGCAGCTTTCTCGCCGAGGTGCTGCCGGGCAACCGGCAGATGGTCGGGGTGTTCACCGACGCCGGCTACGTCGCCCGCCGCGAGTACGGCGACGGCGTGGTCCGGCTCAGCTTCCCGATCGAGCGGACCGAGCTGTCCGAGTCGGTCATGCGCTCCCGTGAGCACCGGGCGGAGGCCCGCTCCGTGGAGCGGCTGCTGGTCCCGCATTCCGTCGCCGTGATCGGCGCCAGCCGCGAGCAGGGCTCGATCGGCCGTCGGTTGCTCGACAACCTGCTGATCGGTGACTTCGCCGGTGAGGTCTACGCGGTCAACGCCGCCGGCGGTGAGATCGGCGGCCACACCGCCTACCGCAGCGTGTGCGACGTGCCCGGCGAGGTGGACCTGGCCCTGGTCGCCACCCCGGCGGCCACCGTGCTGGACGTGGTCGAGGACTGTGCCCGCAAGGGCGTCAAGGGCCTGGTCATCGTCTCCAGCGGTTTCGCGGAGACCGGCGCGGAGGGCCTCGCCCTGCAGCGACAGGTGGTCGCCACGGCCCGGGCCAACGGCATGCGGGTCGTCGGCCCCAACTGCCTGGGCGTCATCAACACCGACCCCGAGATCCGGCTGAACGCGACATTGGCGCCGGCGTCGCCGGGCCGCGGCCGGGTGGGCTTCTTCTGCCACGCCGGCGCGCTGGGCATCGCCATCCTCGAGCAGGTCGAGGCCAGGGGGCTCGGCCTGTCCACGTTCGTCTCCGCCGGCAACCGGGCCGACGTCAGCGGCAACGACATGCTCCAGCTCTGGCAGGAGGACCCGGCGACCGACGTGGTCCTGCTCTACCTCGAGTCGTTCGGCAACCCGCGCAAGTTCGGCCGGATCGCCCGCCGGGTGGCCCGTCGCAAGCCCGTGGTCGCCGTCAAGGGCGCCCGTTCGCTGACCGGGCCGCCGGCCTGGCTGGCCGGCTCGGGGGTCCGCGCCAACGACACGGCGGTCGACGAGCTGTTCCGGCAGTCCGGGGTGATCCGGGTCGAGACGCTGACCGCGCTGTTCGACACCGCGGTGCTGCTGGCCCACCAGCCGTTGCCGGCCGGCCGGAACGTGGCGGTCGTCGGCAACTCCGCTGCGCTGGCGCTGCTGGCCGCCGACGCCTGCGTCGCCAGCGGGCTCGAGGTCGCGGTGTCGGTCGACGTCGGCGCGGAGGGCACGGCCGAGGAGTTCCGCGAGGCCCTCGGCCGGACGCTGGGCCGCGAGGACGTCGATGCCGTCGTGACCGTGTTCGTGCCGGGACTGACCCAGCCCGAGCCTGACCTGGCCGGTGTGCTCTCCGACGTCACCTTCGACGCCACCAAGCCGGTGGTCTCGACGTTCTACGGCTTCCTCGGCGTCGCAGCGCCGGGCAGCGTGCCCTCCTACCGCTCGCCGGAGGCCGGTGTCCAGGCGCTCGCCCGCGCCGTGGAGTACGCCGAGTGGCGGGCGCGGCCGGTGGGTCACGTACCGGACCTCGAGGTCGACCTTCCCGCCGCCCACGCCGTGCTCGAGCAGGCCCTGCTCGAGCAGCCCGACGGGGGCACCCTCAGCGCCGAGGAGACCGGACGGCTGCTGGCGTCGTACGGGATCGAGGTGCTGCCGACGGTGCATGCCGACAGCGCCGACGAGGCCGTCGCGGCCGCGGAGCTGGCGGGCTACCCCGTGGCGGTCAAGAGCACGTCAGCGCGGCTGAGGCACCGCACGGACATCGGCAGCGTCCACCTCGACCTGCACGACGCGGGATCGGTGGCCGCGGCCTACGAGGCGGTGGCGATGCTCGGCGAACGCACGGTCGGGGTCCAGCCGATGGCGTCGGGGGTGGCGACCGTGGTGGGCCTCAGCGACGACGCGTCGTTCGGCCCGCTGGTGTCCTTCGGACTGGCCGGCGTGGCGACGGACCTGCTCGGCGACGTCGGCTACCGCAGCCTGCCGCTGACCGATGTCGACGCGGCGGGGCTGGTCCGTTCGGTGCGGGCGGCGCCACTGCTGTTCGGGCACCGCGGCGACGACC
>JAWWOM010000185.1:0-3608 GCA_033851655.1 Frankiales bacterium | reverse complement strand
GGGGATCTGTGACAGCAGCCGTGGAAGTCAAGGGGGCGGTCGTTCAGTCGTTGTAGAAGCGTTCGAGCAGCGGTACGAGCGCCGCGGGTGCCAGGTCGTGGCCTTCGCCGGTCACCGTGTGCAGCTCGCCGTGGGGGAGTCGCTCAGCGAGGGCAGGAGCCGCAACACGGAGCGGCTCCGGCCCTGCGTCCCCGTACATGACCAGGGTGGGGGTGGTGACGGCGTCGGCCAGCTCGGCCGGGCTGGCGAGGATGAGCGACTCGTAGACCAGGGTGTGGGCGATCGCTTCGAGCGCCGGCCAGAACGGGGCGTGCCGGAGCTTGGCAACCACCTCGGGCGGGATGCCGACTGCCTGTGTCTGAAAGAGCTCGACCGCGTCGCCGCGCCGGCCGGCACTGACCAGGTCGTCGAGCCGGCGGGCGAGGTCTGTCCAGGACTCCGGGGTGGTGCCAGCGGGCTGGAACGGCGCGTCGTAGAGCGCCAGCCTGGTGATGGCCAGCCCGTGCGCCGCGGCCCGCAGGCAGAGGACGGCTCCCGAGGAGTATCCGAAGACGCAGGCACTCCCACCGACCACGTCGATCAGGGCTGCCAGGTCCTCGATCTCGCGCTCGACGGCGTACGGCGGGGTGTCGGAGCTCGTACCCCGACCCCGGCGGTCGTAGTTGACGACGGTGAACCGGGAAGCCAGAAGCGCTGCCAGCTCTGCACCCGTGGGCCGTTCGTTGAAGGCTCCGAGGACGAGGATGACCGGCGGTCCGTCACCTTGCCGGTCGTAGCTGATCGTCGTTCCGTCGGCTGAGCTGGTGTTCGGCATCGGCTCTCCAGGGTGCGGCAGGGCGGGTTGGGGTGCGGATGGCGTCGGAAAGGTACGAGCGTCAGCCGCTCACGCCGACTGCTCCGGCGCTGGCAGTGTTCCGAGGTAGCCGGCGAACCGGTCCAACGAGGTCGAGAAGCCGGCTCTTGCCTGGGGGCTCCGGAAGGCTGCGGGAACGTTGCGCTGCCGGATCGTGACCTCGGTGCCGGCCGGCCCAAGGTCGGCGAAGGTGGACGTCGTCGTGACACCGGTGCCCGGCTCGGTCCAGACCAGCCGTTCCGGCTCGACGATCTCGACGTAGACGGCCCGCATGCGGTATCGACTGCCATCGGTGTCGTTGACCATCTCGGTCTCGAAGACACCGCCCGGCCGCGGATCAACCGTGATCCCGTCCAACGGCGTCGTGACCCCGGCCGGACCCCAGAAATGGGTGAGGTGCTCCGGCTCGATCATGCAGCGGAACACCAGCTCCCTCGGTGCGGCGAAGAGCCGGGTGTAGACCAGATCGCCGGCTTCGGACGCCGTCTCACCCATGGGATGTTGCCTTCCTCGAGCGGGAGGCTGGTCGTTGGATCTCGCGCAGGTGCGCGTCGAGCTTGTCGAAGCGCTCGCTCCAGGCCCGGCGGTTCTGGTCGATCCACTCCATCGCCGAGTCGAGCACCTGCACCTCCAGGTGACACGGCCGGAACTGGGCCTGCCGACTCCGCGAGATCAGCCCGCTGCGTTCCAGGACCTTGAGGTGCTTGGAGATCCCCGGCAGCGTCATGTCGAACGGCGCGGCCAGCTCGTTCACCGTCGCATCCCCGGCTGCCAGGCGGGCCACGATCGCCCGCCGGGTCGGATCGGCCAGGGCGGTGAAGGTGGCACCGAGCCGGTCCTCGACCATCGTCATGCGTCCTCCAGGTGTCGTAGCGGCTAGTTCACCATACGGTTATTTAGCCGTCAAGTTAAGTCCGACGACCTTGACGGAACCCTTGTGGAACAAGCATGTTTCGCCTTCGTAAATGCCTCGCTGTGCCCGTTCGCACGGCCCCGATCCGTCCTAGGATCGGCAACGTGCCGATACGACCTGCTGCAGAATCCGCCGTCTTCGGGCCCGTCATCGACGAGGCCGCGCTCGACGCGCTCGAGCTGTGCTACCGCGACAACGGTTTCGTGGTGCTGCGCGGCATCTTCGAGCCCGGGCTGACCGACGCCATGGAGCTCGAGTGTGTCGCCGCCCAGCAGCAGGTCATCGGCCACGAGCTGCCCCAGCGCTACGGGTCGACCGTCTTCCTCGACGACGAAGCCAAAGCTGAGCGCTTCGCCAACTACGTCGAGTTCGTCAACGAGCTCTCTCCGGCCGTACGGGACGCGGCCGCGCACCCGGTCCTGCTGACGGTGCTGCGCCGGCTGCTCGGCGAGGACTGCTGGCTGCGCGACAGCAACCAGTTCGGCATCGTCTACCAGGACGCCCGGCCGGGCAGGGAGTCCGGCTACAGCCGCATCGGCTGGCACTCCGACTGGCAGGCAGGGCCGAGCCTGGACGTGTGGCCCTCGACCGCGTTCACCTTCCACATCGACGGCACGTCACCGGCCAACGGCTTCCTTCGGGTCGTGCCGGGCAGCCATCAGTGGGCCACGCCGGCGCCGTTCAAGAACGTGAACAACGTCGAGGTGCCGGCAGACGCCAAGCCGGTCGGTGGCTACACCGACACCCCACCGCCGTTCGAGATGCCGATGCGGTTCGAGCCGGTTCCGGGAGAGATCCCGATCTACGCCGAACGCGGCGACGTGATCCTGCACGACTGCTACCTGTGGCACTCGGCCGCCCGGGCGACGGAGGAGTCGTCCACGCGCCGGCACGTACGCGGTGGCTACTTCGGCGGCGACCGGGCCGGCGAGAGCGCCGAGCAGTTCCTCAAGAATGCGGCGCGCTGACGACCCTTCGCTAGTCGTCGAGCGCAGCCTCCTCCAGATCCAGTCCGCGTTGCAGGCGGCGACGGACCGGTTCGCTGATCTGGCCGGTCTCGCTGAGCCGCAGCAGCTCCGCCGCCTCGACGGCGAGCAGCTCCCTGCGAAGCCGCCGGTAGTCGGCCGCGGTGCTCGCGCTCAGGTCGGCGCGCAGGCGGACGGCCACGGTCGGCGGGGCCGCCTCCAGGTCCACCAGCTCCTCGAGACGGCTCAGAGCGGCGACCGCCGTACGGTGCCTGGCGAGCGCCTCTTCCTCCTGGTCTGCCTGCGGATCACGAGTGACCCCGAGCCGGCGTACCAAGGGGGCGAGGGTGAGGCCCTGGACCACCAGCGTCACCACGATGACGCCGGTGGCCACGACGAGCAGCTGCGGCCGGCCGGGGATGTTCAGCGGCATCGACAGGGCAGCGGCCAACGGTACGACGCCTCTGGTCCCTGCCCACGTGGCGACCGCTGCCCCGGCGGCGGTGCCGGAACCGCCGCGTCGACCCGACACCAGGGCGGCTGGGAGCAGGGCAGCCAAGCGGGTCAGCAGCAGCACCGCGGTGACGGCCACGATGGCGATCGCCACGTCCGTCCGGCCGGCAGGCAGTCGCCGGACCAACAGCGGCAGCTGCAGCCCGATCAAGGCGAAGACGACACTCTCCAGCAGGAAGACCAGCACGTCGTACACGGCGGCAACCTGCAGCCGTAGCGGACCGGACGTGAACCGCTGGGTCCGCGCGCCGAGAACGAGACCGGCGAGGACAACCGCTGTGACACCGGAGACGTTCAGGGCTTCGCCGAGGACGTACGCGGCGTACGGGGTGACCAGGGCCAGGACCGTCTCCAGCACCGGGTC
>JAWWOM010000176.1:0-2982 GCA_033851655.1 Frankiales bacterium | reverse complement strand
TGTTGCGCGACCTCCAGCGCGGCTCGCAGAAGCGCACGATCTCGTCGTAGGCGGGCTGCCCCACCATCGCGATCAGCTCGGGCCCGTTGGTGACGTAGACCGGTTCCTTGCCGATGTGCGCCTCGGTCGCACCCGTGCAGTACCACTGCAGGTCGTGGCCGCCCTCACCCCAGCCGCGGCGGTCGTACTCCGTGATCGTCGTGACCATCACCTTGGTGCCGTCCGGACGGTCGCGCCAGTCGAACGCACGGCGCAGTGGCAGCTGCCAGCACACGTCGGGCTTGAGCTCGAGCGGGTGCCGTCCGGTACGCAGCGCGCGACCGTGCAGCGCGCAGCCCTCCCCGCCGGGGAACCCGGGCCGGTTGAGGAAGACGCAGGCGCCGTCGACAACCGCCGTCTTGCGCTTGCGGACGCCCTCGTCGTCGACCTCCTCGACCGTGGTGAACACCCCCTTGGCACCCTTGCGCCAGTACTGCCACTCGTCCGGCCCCAGCTCGCGCGCGGCGGCCTTGGTACGCCGCTCGTCGGCCTTGTCGGCGAAGTAGGCGCCGTGGGTGCAGCAGCCGTCGTCGTCGCGGCCCTCGACGATGCCGCAGCAGCCCGCGCCGAAGATGCAGGTCCACGTCGACACCAGCCAGGTGAGGTCGATCCGGTAGAGCCCGTCGGGGTCCTCCGGGTCGACGAACTCCACCCACTCACGCGCAAAATCCAGATCAACCTCAGGCATGCCGTCGAGCGTAGTCGGGCTACCGTGTGTGCGTGAACGCCAGCCTCGGTGGGTCCCGGATCCCGGTCGCGTTGTCGACCGCGTCCGTCTATCCGGAGTCGACGGCAAGTGCGTTCGAGATGGCGGCGCGGCTCGGCTACGACGGCGTCGAGGTCATGGTCTGGCTCGATCCGATCAGTCAGGACATCAACGCCATCAAGCGGCTGTCCGACCACCACGGCGTCCCTGTGCTCGCCGTCCACGCACCCTGCCTGCTGATCACGCAGCGGGTCTGGGGCCCCGACCCGTGGGCCAAGCTGCAGAAGGCCCAGCGCTGCGCGGAGACGGTCGGCGCGCGGACGGTCGTCGTGCACCCGCCGTTCCGCTGGCAGCGCGACTACGCGAGGGACTTCATCAGCGGTGTGGCCAAGATGTCCGACGAGACCGACGTGGTGTTCGCCGTCGAGAACATGTTCCCGCTGCGGGCCCGCGGCCGCGAGGTGGTCCCGTACGCGCCGGACTGGTCACCAGTCGAGCACGACTACGGCCACGTGACCCTCGACCTCTCCCACACCGCGGTGTCGGGCAGCGACGCGATGGCGATGGCGGACGTCCTCGGCGAGCGGCTGGCTCACGTACACCTGGCCGACGGCCTCGGCACCGCCAAGGACGAGCACCTGGTGCCCGGCCGGGGCGGTCAGCCGTGTGCAGAGCTGCTCGACCGGCTGCGGACCTCGTACGAGGGCGTCGTCGTGGTCGAGATCAACACCAGGCGGGCAGCGACCCGCGCCCGGCGCGAGGCCGACCTGGTCGAGGCGCTGGCCTTCACCCGACGGCACCTGGCGGACCGGGCCGTCGCCGACCCCGTGGACCGGCAGCGGCACTCGGCGTGAGGCCGGGGCGAACGTCGATCAGGGCTTGGCGGTCGGGGTGGTGGACGGCTTCCTGGTCGGTGCGGGCGACGTCCCCGGCGTGGTGGCCGGGGCGGCGCTGCCCGACTTGGTCGGCGTGGGTGAGCCGCTCGCGCCGGGCGACGGCGTCAGGGTCGGGTCGGGCTTGCAGATGTGGATCGGCTGGGGCACGTAGCGCTTGACCCACTTCTGCGTGGTGCCGACCTGGGTGCCGTTGAGGCTGAGGGTCCGGGTGATCGTGATGCTGAAGCCGGTCTCGCCAGAGGTGGGCACGCACGGCTTCTTGCCCGAGAGCTCGTCGGGCGTCATGTAGCTCTGCACCGGCTGGGTCACGTTGGTCTTGCCGGAGGACGTGTCGTCGACGTGCCAGTACTTGGTGCCCCAGAACCGGACATGGGTGAAGTTGCCGTCGTCCCAGGACTGCACGAGCACGCCGTACGGGGTCGTGTTCTTCCACTTGAGGTCGGGCGACGGGATGGAGACGGTCGCCTCGCGGCCGGGCGGGTAGCGGCTGATCCAGAAGCTGTGCGGCTGGTGGAAGACGTCCTCCATGCCGGCGAAGAACGCGGCGTTGTACATCGTGGTGGCGAACTGGCTGACGCCGCCACCGACCGCCAGCGTCTCGCTGCCCTCGAGGATCTCCGGGGCCGGTACGAACCCACGCGCCACGTCCCGGGGCCCGACGTAGCCGTTCAGGCTGAACGTCTGCCCGGGCAGGATGATCGCGTTGTTCACGATGCCGGCGATGGTCTTGATGTTGGTGACCCGCGGCGGACAACAGGGGTGCGGCGTCTGGAACTCGCTGACGATCTCCTTGATCCCCAGCTTCTGGGCGTCGGCGGTGGTGAACGCCGGGTCGGTCGTCCTGCCGGGGACCACCAGGGTGCGGTCCGGCGCCAGGACAGCAGCGGGTACGAGGCCGGCCAGCGCTGAGGTGTCCGGGGTCGTGGCGCTCACCGACGGCGTGATCGCCGGCTTGCCGTTGACCAGCCTGATCGTGGCGTCCTTGGGGGTGACCGTCGCCAGGGTGCCGAGCAGCGGGACGAACGCTGCCGTGACCTTGGCCTGGTCGGCGGTGACCTTGATCGAGCCGTCGGGGCCGGCCTGCAGGGTGAGCACGCTGGCCAGGGTCGCCGCCGGCACGTCCACCGTCGTGCTGCTGTAGGTCAGGTGCAGCGGCCCGGCCACGGCCGGGGCCGCGAGCGTGGTCAACGCGGTCTCGATCTGGGCCTGGCTGATCTTGGGCTGGCTCACGGCGACCGGCAGGGTCACGGCCGGGCCGCCGGCCAGGGACTGGAAGCGGTCCTCGACGAGAGTGGCGGACCTGGCCTGGTCGAGAGCCCGCCCGATGACGGGGGTGACGGC
>JAWWOM010000150.1:0-8039 GCA_033851655.1 Frankiales bacterium | reverse complement strand
CAGGACGTGACGACCAAGGAGCAGATCGCGTCGACGGCGTCGATCTCCGCTGCTGACACCACGGTCGGCGAGATCATCGCCGAGGCCATGGACAAGGTCGGCAAGGAAGGCGTCATCACCGTCGAGGAGAGCAACACCTTCGGCCTCGAGCTCGAGCTGACCGAGGGCATGCGCTTCGACAAGGGCTACATCTCGCCCTACTTCGTCACCGACCCCGAGCGGATGGAGGCCGTCCTGGACGACCCCTACCTGCTCATCGTCAACTCCAAGATCGCGTCCGTGAAGGACCTGCTGCCGCTGCTGGAAAAGGTCATGCAGTCCGGCAAGCCGCTCGCGATCCTCGCTGAGGACGTCGAGGGCGAGGCCCTCGCGACCCTGGTGGTCAACAAGATCCGCGGCACCTTCAAGTCGGCGGCCGTCAAGGCGCCCGGCTTCGGTGACCGGCGCAAGGCCATGCTGGCCGACATCGCCATCCTCACCGGTGGCCAGGTCATCAGCGAGGAGGTCGGCCTCAAGCTGGACACCGCCGGGCTCGAGCTGCTCGGTCGCGCCCGCAAGATCGTCGTCACCAAGGACGAGACGACGATCGTCGAGGGCGCTGGTGACGCCGACCAGATCGCCGGCCGGGTCAACCAGATCCGGGCCGAGATCGACAAGAGCGACAGCGACTACGACCGCGAGAAGCTGCAGGAGCGGCTGGCCAAGCTGGCCGGCGGCGTTGCGGTGATCAAGGTCGGCGCTGCCACCGAGGTCGAGCTCAAGGAGCGCAAGCACCGCATCGAGGACGCTGTTCGCAACGCCAAGGCTGCTGTCGAGGAGGGCATCGTCGCCGGTGGCGGCGTCGCGCTGCTGCAGGCGTCGGTCACCGCGTTCGAGAAGCCGCTCGACCTGGTCGGCGACGAGGCGACCGGTGCCAACATCGTCAAGGTGGCGCTCGAGGCCCCGCTCAAGCAGATCGCGGTCAACGCCGGTCTCGAGGGTGGCGTCGTGGTCGAGAAGGTCCGCAACCTGCAGCAGGGTTGGGGTCTCAACGCGGCCAACGGCGAGTACGTCGACATGATCGCGACCGGGATCATCGACCCGGCCAAGGTCACCCGCTCGGCGCTGCAGAACGCCGCGTCCATCGCGGCGCTGTTCCTCACCACCGAGGCGGTCATCGCCGACAAGCCGGAGAAGGTTCCGGCCGGTGGCGGCGGTGGCGGCGGCGGCGGCATGGGAGACATGGACTTCTGACGAAGGACGAGCCTGGAGGCGGTCGCGAGCGCCAGCGAGCGGCGGCCGGCAGGGTCGGACGAGGAAGAGGTCCCAGAGGCATCGACTTCTGACGAAGTCCCAGACACGGGACTTCTGAGGCCTCAACGCCGGGTGAACGCTCGGTGATCAGAGTCTAAGAGTTTCGTACGTGTTTGAGCGTCGAGGGGCGGTCCGGATCATCCGGCCGCCCCTCGGCGTGTCCCCAATCCTTTAGCATCAGGCAATCCGCTGCCGTGCGGAGGCGGTGGGGGCCTGACCGCTTTGCCGAGCCCGGCCTCCCGGATCTCAGGAGTGCCGCGACTCCCACGCAGGAAGTCAAGATGCCGCCGAGACTCCGACGCGCCGCCCGGCCGGTCGCGCTTGCCGCGCTGCTGGCGGTGTCCGTTGCCGGCTGCTCCGGTGGCACGGGTGCGCACACGGCCGGCCCGACGGACCCGCCGGCGACGTCAGCCGCCGGCCCCACGCCGGCGGCGGCCAGCCACGGCCCCGACGCGGGACCGTTCACCGATCCGCCAACGGACCCGCCTCCGTCGCCTGCCGCGCCCTCCCAGCTGGCCACCCTGCCGGGGATGCCGCCGCTGCTGGATCCGCACAACGTCTATGCCGCGGACACCGCCGGCAACCTGGCACCGGCGGTCAAGGGCGCGCTGTCCCGGGTCTATGTGCCCAACGGGATCTCCGGGACGGTCAGCGTGATCGATCCGCTGACCTACCGGGTGGTCAAGACGTTGAAGGTGGGCAAGCTGCCGCAGCATGTGGTCCCGTCGTGGGACCTGAAGACGCTGTGGGTGACCGACGACCTGTCCAACGACTTGAAGGCGATCGATCCGCGGACGGCGACGATCACTCGCACGGTGCCGGTGGATGACCCGTACAACCTGTACTTCACCCCGGATGGCAAGGCGGCGATGGTGATGGCCGAGGCGCGCCGCCGGATCGACTTCCGGAACCCGCAGACGATGGCGCTGGAGACGCCCTTGTCGGTGGGGTGCAAGGGGGTGGACCACGGGGACTTCACCGCGGACGGCCGGTTCTTCGTGGCCAGCTGCGAGTTCGCCGGCGAGATGGTGGTCGTCGACGTGGCCAAGCGCAAGGTCGACGGCTACATCCAGCTGGGCTCCTCCCGCTATGCCCCGCAGGACGTCAAGCTGTCCCCGGACGGGAACACGTTCTACGTCGCGGACATGAAGGCCAACGGCGTCTGGCGCATCAACGCGCACAGCTTCAAGCTGACCGGCCTGCTGCCGACCGGCAAGGGTGCGCACGGGCTGTATGTGAGCCGGGACTTCAAGACGATGTACGTGACCAACCGGGACGAGGGCTCGGTCGGCCTGATCGACCTGGCCAACGGCACCTTGGCGGACACCTGGCAGATCGGCAACGCGGCGAGTCCGGACATGGGCAACCTCAACGCGGCCGGAACCGTGCTGTGGCTGTCCGGGCGCTACAACGCCGACGTCTACGCGATCGACACCTCCACGGGCCGGCTGATCGCCAAGATCAATACCGGGGTCGGGCCACACGGCGTCTGTGTCTGGCCCCAGCCCGGCCGCTACTCCCTCGGCCACACCGGCATCCTGCGCTGACCCTCCCGGCCGGCGATATTGGCTGGGAGACCGTCGCCTGCGGTGGCAGAGTGGCCCGACGTGACCAACCATCAGCCGTTGCCGGCGCTCATGGCGACAGCGCTGGTCAAGGACTACCGCCGCGGCCGGGCCGTGGACGGGGTGGACCTGCGCGTGGCTCAGGGCGAGCGGGTCGGACTGCTCGGGCCCAACGGAGCCGGCAAGACCACGACCCTGCTGATGTGCCTGGGAGCCGTCAGCCCGGACACCGGGAGCGTGGAGATCCTCGGCATGCGGTTGCCGAAGCATCGGTCACGGGCCCTGAGCGAGGTCGGCTTCGCCGCCGGCTACCTGCCGCTGCCGCAGGCGATGCGGGTGGGCGAGTACCTCCGGATGTTCGCCCGGCTGCAGGGTCTGCGCGAGCCTGCGGCGGCAACCGAGCTCGGCCTGGCCCGCTTCGGCATCAGCCACCTGGCCCGGGCGATGGGCACCGAGCTGTCGAGCGGGCAGAAGACCCTGGTCGGGATCGTCAAGGCGGCGTTGCACCGGCCGCGGCTGCTCGTCCTCGATGAGCCCACGGCGTCGCTCGACCCCGATGTGGCGCTCCGGGTCCGTACGGGACTCGAGCGGTTGTGCGAGGAGGACGGGACCGCGTTGCTGGTCACCAGCCACAACATGGTCGAGGTCGAGCGGCTGTGCGAGCGGGTCGTGTTCCTGGCCGCGGGCCGGGTGGTCGCCGACGGGACACCGGACCAGATCGCCCGCCGGTTCGGCCGCGCCGACCTCGAGGGAGTGTTCCTGCACCTGGCAGAGCAGCGCGACCTCGGGCGCACCGCAGAGGACGAGGTGACCCGATGACCGCTGCCCTGCTCGACCGTCGTACGGGCGCCTCGGCCAGCCTCGACCGGATCCTCGCCGTGGCCCGCCGGCACGCGCTGGTGCTGCAGCGCAGTCCACACCGGCTGTTCGACGTCATCCTCTGGCCCGTGGTCGACACCGTGCTGTTCGGGTCGATCGGCGTCTATGCGGCAGGCAAGGCGACCGGCGCGAGCGGTCAGGTCGCGGTCTACCTGATGGTCGGCATCGTGCTGTGGCACGTCGTCTACCAGGCCCAGATCGCCCTGGCCACCGGCTTTCTCGAGGAGACCTGGTCCCGCAACCTGCTCAACCTGATGGCCACCCCGCTCCGCGAGTGGGAGTACGTCGCCGGCGTCGCCTTGTTCGGCCTGGTCAAGCTGGTCGCCGGGGTGGGGGCGGTCGCCGGGATCGCCTGGCTGTCCTACGCGTTCCACGTCACCTCGCTCGGCTGGGGGCTGGTGCCCGTCGCCGCCATCCTGCTGGTCGTCGGCTGGCTGGTCGCGCTGTTCGTCATCGGTCTGGTGCTCCGCTACGGCAGCGGCGCCGAGGCGCTGGCCTGGGGCATCCTGTTCGTGGTGATGCCGCTGTCCGGCGTCTTCTACCCGGTGAGCGCACTGCCGGTGCTGCTGCGCCCGATCTCCGAGGTGCTGCCGACGACGCACGCCTTCGCCGCCGGCCGCGCCCTCGCCGCGGGCAGGGGCATGCCGTGGGACGAGTTCTGGCTGGCCGCGGTGACGACGGCGGCGCTGACCGCGCTCGCGCTCGGCTACCTCGTCTGGATGCTCCGACTGTTCCGTCGACGGGGCTATGTGACGCGCTACTCCTGAGGCGTGTACGGTCGTCGGCGTAGGAAGGAACGACAGGGGAGCGCAGCAGCGCTGAGAGTGCGGGAGACCGCAGACCCTCGAACCTGATCTGGGTCATGCCAGCGCAGGGAGTCGGTTGGACCGGTGGGTCCGGCGTGCCGTCATGGGCGCCCGGGGCGTCGCGTCCGCTCGTAGCAGCAGCATCTCCGGTCACCAGTCAGCCGACCGGAAGTGAGCAGTCATGGTGCAAGGCAATGCAAACAAGCGCATCGTCCGCGATGAGGCACGCCGCAAGCGGCGCCCGTGGCGGACGGTCGACGTCGTCGTGGCAGCCGTCGTCGCCGTCGCGTTCGGCGTCGTGTTCTGGGCCTGGGGCCAGTTCTACGCGACCACGGCCGCGGCATTCACCTCCATCCCGGCCGCGGAAGGGATCATGGTCGGGATGTGGCTGGTACCAGGCGTTCTCGGTGCCCTGATCATCCGCAAGCCGGGCGCCGCCCTCTTCTGCGAGCTCGTCGCCGCCATCGTCGAGATGATGTTGGGCAGCCAGTGGGGCCTGACCGACGTCGTCTACGGCGTGTTCGAGGGTCTGGCGCCCGAACTGGTGTTCGCCGCGTTCCTGTACCGGCGGTGGAACCTGTCCACCGCCCTGCTCGCCGGAGCCGCAGCCGGCGTCGCCGATGTCTGCCTCGACTGGTTCTACTCGTACCCGAACGTCGCGATCGTCTGGATCCTGGCGTACGGCGTGGCCGCCGTCCTCAGCTGCCTGGTCCTCGCCGGCGCCGGCAGCTGGTTCCTGGTGCGGGCGTTGGCACAGACCGGCGTCCTGTCGGTGTTCGGTTCGGGCCGCGAGCAGGCGGCGGTCTAGTTGCCGGACGGCCCGGTCCGGGTCGAGCTGCGCGGCTGGGGCTGGCGGCACGCCGGTCGGCAGGACTGGGCCCTGCGCGGTGTCGACCTCGTCCTCGAGCCGGGCGAGAGGGTGCTGCTGCTGGGCCCGTCGGGGGCCGGCAAGAGCACCCTGCTCGCCGCTCTCGCGGGGCTGCCCGACCCCGAGACGGCCGGGGAGTCCGAGGGCCTGCTGCTCGTTGACGGGCGGCCCGCTCGGGAGGTCAGGGCGCGGACGGGCCTGGTCCTGCAGGATCCGGAGACGCAGATCGTGATGGCCCGCGCCGGCGACGACGTGGCGTTCGGGCTCGAGAACCGGGCCTGCCCACGGGACCAGATCTGGGCGCAGGCGGCTCGATCGTTGCTGACCGTCGGGTTCCCGTACGGGATGGACCGCTCCACGTCGGAGCTGTCCGGAGGCGAGAAACAACGGCTGGCGATCGCCGGTGTGCTCGCCCTGCGGCCCGGGCTGCTGTTGCTGGACGAGCCGACCGCCAACCTCGACCCCGAGGGTGGACAGCTCGTCCGCGATGCTCTCGCTGCGGTGCAGGACGACGCCGGATGCACCACGATCCTGGTCGAGCACCGGGTGGGTGAGGTGCTGCCTCTCATCGACCGGGTGGTGGTCCTGGCACCAGGTGGTGGTGTGGTTGCTGACGGTGCCCCGGCCCGAGTCTTCGCCGAACACGCGGTAAGCCTTGCGGCGCAGGGGGTCTGGCTGCCGGGCCGTTCGTTCGGCCGCAGGCAGGCGATCCAGGCGCCAGGTGCGGACGTCGTGCGCGGCCGGCACCTCACCCACCGCTATCCGGGCGCGACGGCCGGCGTCGGCGACCCGGTCGACCTGGTGCTGCGCGCCGGGCAGGCCTTGGTGCTGACCGGACCGAACGGGTCCGGCAAGTCGACGCTCGCCCTGATGATGGCCGGCTTGCTGGCACCGACCGAGGGCGAGGTACGGGCCGCGGCCGGCCCGGACCGGCCGATGCACCGATGGCGCGCCCGCGATCTCGCCGGCCTGGTCGGCACCGTCTTCCAGGAACCCGAGCACCAGTTCCTCAGCCGGACCGTGCGTGACGAGGTGGCCGTCGGTCCTCGGGTGCGAGGCGATGCTGCAGCCGTCCAGCGGACCGTCGGCCTGCTCGAGCGGCTGCGGCTGGACCACCTGGCCGGCGCCAATCCGTTCACCCTGTCCGGAGGTGAGAAACGCCGGTTGTCGGTCGCGACGGCGCTGGCCGGCGCACCGGCGGCGCTCGTGCTGGATGAGCCGACGTTCGGCCAGGACGCGAACACCTGGGTCGAGCTGCTCACGCTGCTGGCCGACCAGCGCGACGGCGGGTGTGCCGTGCTCGCGGTCACCCACGACCGGGACTTCGCCGCTGCCCTGGGCGACCGGCAGCTGGCGCTGGACTCCCGGGGTGTCCCGTGCTGATGGGTGTGCTGCCGGTCGAGGCGCCGACCGGGCGGCTGGCCCGGCGCAATCCGGTGGCGAAGCTCGCCGCGACGGTGCCGCCGACGCTGGTCCTGCTGTTCAGCCTCGACGTCCTCACTCCACTGCTGCTCGTCCTGATCACCGTGCTGCTGCTGCCTCTTGCCCAGTCCGACCTGCCCCGCCTGCTCCGCCGGAGCCGGCTGCTACTGTTCGCGGTGGTCCTGGTTGCCGTGGTCAACGCGGCTTTCGCCGCACACCCCGGGGGGCACGTGCTGGTCGACTTCGGGCCCCTGCACCTCACCTCCGGCAGTGCGGCGGACGGCCTCGGCATCGGCCTGCGTGCCCTCGGCTTCTCGCTCCCGGGGGTGGTCGTCCTGGTCAGCACCGACCCGGTCGACCTCGCCGACTCCCTGGTCCAGCAGCTGCGGGTCCCGGCCAAGTTCGCGTACGGGACCCTCGCAGCGCTCCGGCTGATGCCGCTGCTGTCGCAGGAGTGGGACCACATCGCGATGGCCCGGCGAGCCCGAGGAGTCGACGCGGGCCGCTCGCCCGTACGGTTCGCCAGGCTGCTCGGATCGCAGGTGTTCGCGTTGCTCGTCGTGGCGATCCGGCGCGGCACCCGGCTGGCGACGGCGATGGACGCCCGGGGCTTCGACTCCGGCCTGCCGAGGTCCTACGCCCGGCTCCAGGTCGTCTCCGGCGCCGATGCCGTCCTGGTGCTGGGCTCGGTCCTGGCCTGCGCAGCAGCCCTCGCGGTCAGCGTCCGGACCGGCACCTGGCAGCCGGCGGTGCGGCTGTGAGCGGGAGTTGGCTGGTCCATGGCCTCGGCGAGGACCTGGTCGACGCCGACTGGCCGCCGATCACGCTCAGTCAGGTCAAGCCGGTCCTCTCCGCGTTCGGCCTGCCGGCGGTCGCAGTCACCTGGCACAGCGCGCGGCCGCTGTCGGCGGCTGCGCTGGTGGCCGCCGGGGACCGTACCGTGTTCGTCAAGCGGCACAGCACCGAGGTCCGGTCCGTCGCCGGGCTGGTGGAGGAGCACGCGTTCGCCACCCACCTGCGTCGCCGCGGGATCCCCGTACCAGAGCCTCTGCGCACTTCTCGGGGCGGAACGGTGGTGCGCCGCGACGGCTGGACGTGGGAGGTGCACGAGCGGGGGACCGGCAACGATCTCTATCGGGAAACCCTGTCGTGGCAGCCGTTCTACTCCGCCACGCATGCTCACAGCGCCGGGGTGATGCTGGCGCG
>JAWWOM010000144.1:0-7609 GCA_033851655.1 Frankiales bacterium | reverse complement strand
GCTGCAGCGGTTGGTCGGGAAGAGCTGGCACACCGTCGGCAAGCACAAGCTCTCCGCGACCGGGACGTTCACGTTTTCGTTGAAAGCCCCTGCGGTGGCGGCAAAGTGGGTGCTCCGCGTGACCCGCGAGGCGTCGGCGACCACGAAGGCCGGGGTCAGCGCAACCCTCCACGTGCGGGTGGTCAGAGCGCTGTTCGCGGTCAAAGCTGCGGCCGCGACGTCGGTTGCGGCCGGTACACCGATCGTCGTGACCGGTTCAGTACGTCCCAAGGCCACCGGGTCGGTGGTGCTGCAACGGCTGGTCGGCGCGACCTGGCACAAGCTGGCCACTGCCCGGTTGAGTGCTGGATCGACGTTCCGGTTCGCCACGCTGCGCCCTGCGGGGAGCTATCGGCTGCGGGTGACGAAGGCGTACACGGCGACCGTCGCGGGTGGGGTCAGTCACGGCGTGTCGGTGAGCGTGCTTGCCGCACCGCTGCCACCAGGGCCGCCATCGGTGACCACGACCACGTTGCCCTCCGGCACCGCAGGGGTGGCCTACACCACGACACTGACCGCGACCGGCGGCACCCCGCCCTACCTGTGGACGTCAGCAGGTCTGCCGGCCGGGCTCACGTTGAGCTCCGCCGGAGTCGTCTACGGGACACCGTCGAGTGCGGGGGCATCCACGGTGACGGTGACGGTGGCCGACACCGGTGGACGCGCCGGTTCCGCCGCACTGACCCTGACCGTGGCCGCGGCTCCGCGGCCGGCTGGCCGGCTGTGGGCCTGGGGGAACAACTCCTGGGGACAGCTGGGCAACAACTCCACCACAGACGCCAATGCGCTGGTCCCGGTGACCGGGCTGACCTCCGTGACGTCGCTCGCGGGTGGCGCGCTCGACGCGTACGCGCTGCGGTCTGACGGCACCGTGTGGGCCTGGGGCTTCAACGGCTCCGGACAGCTGGGGAACGCCACCAGCGCCCCGAGCAGCGTTCCGGTGCAGGTCAGCGGAGTGACCTCGGTGAGCGAGATCGCCGCCGGCGGAACGTCGGCGTACGCCCTGAAGTCCGACGGCACCCTGTGGGCCTGGGGTAACAACGCCTCCGGGCAGCTGGGGAACAACTCCACGACCTACAGCAGCGACCCGGTCCAGGTCAGCGGGCTGACCGGGGTCAAGGCGATCGCCGGCGGCGCGTCCTCGGGGTACGCCCTGAAGTCCGACGGCACCGTCTGGGCCTGGGGCGACAACAGCCACGGAGAACTCGGCGACAACTCCACTGCAAACAGTGTCGTCCCGGTCGCTGTCAACGGGATGACAGGCGTAGCCGCGATCGCCGCCGGCTCGTCCACCGCGTACGCGCTGCTGACTGACAGCACGGTGCGCGCCTGGGGCAACAACACCTCCGGCGGGCTCGGCAACAACACCAACACCGACAGCCGCGTCCCGGTCCAGGTGAGCGGACTCAACGGGGTGACCGCGATCGCCGGCGGCGAGACCGCCGGCTACGCGCTGCGCTCTGACGGCACCGTCTGGGACTGGGGCCTCAGCAGCCTCGTTCCGATCGAGGTCAGCGAGCTGACCTCGGTCACCGCGATCGCCGCCGGCAGGACAACGGCGTACGCCTTGCGAGCTGACGGCTATGTGTGGGCTTGGGGCGACAACACCCGCGGGCAGCTGGGGAACGGCTCCAACGTCCCCAGCAGCAGCGTGCCGGTGCAGGCCAGCGGGCTGACCGGGGTGATCGGCATCAGCAGCGGACCGACAAGTTGGAGCGGGTACGCCATCGAGCCGGGCTGAACCAGGCCTTACAGCACCGCGCGGTCAGCGCCGAAAGTCGTCCCGGCTCGCAGCCTGGCCGGCGACGTACTCCTCGAGCGCCGGGATGCGTTCCCCGTTGACCTTGATGCGGCCGCTAGGCCGAGACGGTGGTGGTGACGCCTCGCCCTGCCTTGTTGTACGCGGTCACGGTGAACCGGTATCGGTGGCGCTGCAGCGCGACCGCCTGCAGCTTGTGCACCGACGGGGCGACACTGGTCGACACCATCGTCCGCTTGGCGGTCAGGTCCGCGACCGTCACCGCGTACCGGGTGATCACCGTGGTCCCGTGATCAGCCGGAGGTGACCAGTTGACGGTGGCCACAGCGTTGCCGCGGGCGACAGAAGCCTTGACAGCACTGGGTTTTGCACCGCAGGCATAGAAGCCGACGTCGTCGATGAACCAGCCGTACGAGGAGCCGAAGCTGTCAGCGGTGAGCCGGAACCGGAAGCGCACGGTCGAGCCGGCGAGCGAGGTGAGGTTGAGCCGGGCCGAGCGGTAGCCGTGACTGTCACCGCCGAAGCCGCGGAAGCTGTAGGCCTGCTTGTCCGCGTTGTAGCCGGTGATCTGGCCGGTGTAGCCGCCGAAGTCGAACAGCGCGGACGCAGAGGTCCAGGCACCGCCGTTGCGGGAGTACTCGACGCGGCCGCCGTCGAAGTAGAGCGCCGGCTGGCCGTCCCCTGCCGGTTCGTAGTCGAGCAGGTAGGCCTGGTCGAACCGCAGGTAGGACGACTTCCCGATCGGCACGGCGTAGGTCTTGACCATCGTCGCCGCGCTGTCCTTGGCCGATTCACCGTCGCTGCCGTAGAGCTCGTTGCGGCCGCTGGTCGCATAGCTCAGGTCCTGGCTGCCGCGGGCCCGGATCTGCGGGTCGTACCAGCCGACGCCGGACTTCCACAGGCTGACCGTGGTGTTCTCGAAGTTGTCCCGGAAGCCAAAGCTCTGTGGGGTTCCCTTGCTGCACGTCGGCGCCTCGGGTGCCGCCGCCCGCTTGGGGTCGCTGGTCATCCGGGTCGCAGCAACGGCCTCCCGTACGGAGGCGCAGTCGGTCGCCGTCATCGTCACCTGGCCGCCATGGCCGTCGGCGAGGGGGTGCCCCACCAGCTCGGAGCAGGACTGGGTCAAGGTGGCCGCCAGGTCGGCGTAGTCGGCGCCGGTCGCGAGCACCAGGTCCACCAGGTAGTAGAGGTGGGCGGCCTTGGTGATGGCGGCGAGCCGGGTGGCGGCCGTCGCACCGCCGAGACCCTGGACCTTGACCCCGTTGAGGCTGCCCCCGTCGACGATCAGCTCGGCCGCCTTGTTGCCGACACCGCTGTTGGTGTGGACACCGCCGCTGTCGATCGGGTTGCCGGTCTTGGGATCGACCTCGGCCACGTACAGCGGGCTGATCATGCTGTCCGGCTGCGGCACGAAGTTCGGCGTCGGGACGCCGGCCGGCGCCACCCCCGGCGTGCGCATGTCCCGGAGGACGCCCTCGCTGGCCGGCAGGTCCTCACCGAGCATCCAGCGGTAGTCCACACCGCCGTCACTGCCGTCCCCGTCCTTGCCGGTGCCGTTCCACTGGTCGTACAGCTCGCCCAGCACGTCGGACATGGACTCGTCGATCGCGCCTGACTGGTAGAGGTAGAACAGCGCGGACGCCGAGTCGGTGACCCCGTGGGTCAGCTCGTGGGCGACGACGTCGTCGGCCGCCGGGAAGCCGTCGCCGAAGACCATCTGCTGGCCGTTCCAGAACGCGTTGGCCATCGGGCAGTCGTCGGAGGCGTCGCAGACGTGGACGGTCGAGGCGATCGCGCCGCCGTGCCCGTCGATGCCGTCGCGGCCCAGCACCCCTGCGTAGAAGTCGTACACGCCACCGACCTGGTTGTACGCGGCCACGACGTCGGGGTCGGCGCCGGCGGCGGGCGGGGCTGCCTCGCTGGCGACCGCCGGCGCGCCCTTGCTGGGGCAGGTGTAGTCGACGACCTTGTCCCCGGCGTCGCACACGACCCGCGCCTTGGCCGTCTCGGTGTTGCTGTACTGCAAGGCGATCGCGCCACCGACGACGTCGACCAGCACGCTGTGCCGCAGCGCGATGTGGGCTGGTGAGGTGACCTCGACGCTCCAGACCCGGCGGCCGGCGGTCGGGGTCGGCACGCCGAGCAGCGCCGGGTCGTAGAAGACCATCGCCGGGGCCGACGCGACCAGCGAGGCGGCATCGACCGACTCGGCCCGCGCCGCGCTGAGGATCGCCGTACGCGAAGCATCGGCCGCCGAGGTGACCACGGACGGCAGCACGGGGCTGCTCTGCGTCGTGGTGCGGCCGGACAGCGACTGGACCCGGTTGTCGGTGGTCAGCGACAGGGTCAGCGCCCCGCCGAGCACCGGCACGCCGGCCACCGTCTGCTGCAGGGTGACCAACCGGCCGACGTCAGTCGCCTGGCTGCGGGCGGCGCCGAGGACGGCGGAGCCGAGCAGGTCGCGGTGGGCCGAGACGAAGCCGCGGGCCGCGACGGTGGCGGCCGAGTGGCTGGTGACCCCCCGCGGGCGGGCGAACGGGCGGCCGGCCGGCGCGCCCAGCCGGGTGACCGCGCCGGCCGAACCGACCACGACCAGGCCGGCGGCCTGGGTGCCGAGGCTGTGCGCCAGCCGCTCGAGCGGGGTCGGAGCGGGGGTCGCCACGGCCGACTGCGGTGCTGCCAGTGCGAGCACCGTCACCGCGGCGACGAGCAGCCCCGGACGGGTGCGCAGGCGGGCTGAGAACGACATGCGTGGGTTCCCGGAGGCGGAGGAGCGAGAGCGACGTGTCAAGGTATCCGGCCGTTCTGGGAATCGCGGTCCTTCCCCGAAAAGGGCCCCTCGCTGAGGCTATGTTACTGGTGGGTCACCTGGGCGGCGGCGAGCTTCGGAGGGCACATGCAGCTGACAGCCATCCTGGTCTCGATGGTGGCGACCGTCGTGGGCATCGTGCTCGTCGGACGCACGGCCGCGACCATGATCCGGACGCTGCGACGCGGCCGGCCAGTGTCCCGTACGGACTCCCCTGGCGCGCGTACGGCGACGTTGGTGCGTGAGGTCGGCGGCCACACCCGGATGCTGAAGTGGTCGGTCCCCGGCGCAGCGCACTGGTTCGTCATGGTCGGCTTCGTGGTGCTGGTGCTGACCTTGGTCGAGGCCTATGTCGAGCTGTTCCGGCCGGGCTGGGACTACCCGGGCCTGGGCAGCAACCCGGTGTACGGCCTGGGCATCGAACTGGTCGCGCTGACCACGCTGGTCGGCATCCTGGTGCTGATCGCGGTCCGCCAGTCCTGGATGCGCCGGCCCGGCCGCGGCAACCGGTTCGAGGGCTCGCAGACCTGGATGGCCTACTACGTCGAGGGCACGGTGCTGGTGGTCGCGCTGTGCATCTTCGCGCTGCGCGGGCTGCGCGCCGCCGACGGTGCCTTGCCGTACTCCCACGGCATCGCGTTCGTCTCCTGGTGGCTCGGCCGCTCCGTGCTCGGCGCCCTCAGCCACCGCACCCTGGTCGACGCGATCTATCTGGTGGCGATGGTCAAGATCGTCGTGTCGATGGCCTGGTTCGCGGTCATCGCCGTCAACCTCAGCATGGGGGTCGCCTGGCACCGGTTCCTCGCCCCGTTCAACATCTGGTTCAAGCGCAACCCCTCCGGCGGGGTCGCGCTCGGGCCGCTGCTGCCGCTCGACGTCGACTTCGAGGACCCGGCGGAGGACGCGGTCCTGGGCGCCGGCACGATCAACGACTTCACCTGGAAGGGCCTGCTCGACTTCGCCACCTGCACCGAGTGCGGCCGCTGCCAGTCCCAGTGCCCGGCCTGGAACACCGAGAAGCCGCTGTCGCCCAAGCTGCTGGTGATGGCGCTCCGCGACGAGATGTACGCCGGCTCCGAACGTCCCCTGATCGGGCTCCTCGAGGACGGCGGCGTGATCGAGCCGGACGTGCTCTGGTCCTGCACGACCTGCGGGGCCTGCGTCGAGCAGTGCCCGGTGGACATCGAGCACGTCGACCACATCCTCGACCTGCGCCGGTTCCAGGTGATGGTCGAGTCCTCGTTCCCGTCGGAGGCCGGCCCGATGCTGCGCAACCTGGAGAACAAGGGCAACCCGTGGGGCCTCAACGACTCCGCGCGGCTGGCGTGGACGGAGGGGCTGCCGTTCGAGGTCCGGGTCGTCGAGGACCGGATCCCCGACGACGTCGAGTACCTGTTCTGGGTCGGCTGCGCCGGTGCGCTCGAGGACCGGTCGCGCAAGTCGACCAGGGCGATCGCGGAGCTGCTCAACGCGGCCGGGGTCTCGTTCGCCATCCTCGGACCACGCGAGTCCTGTACGGGGGACCCGGCGCGGCGCATCGGCAACGAGTACCTCTTCCAGCTGCTCGCCGCCGCCAACGTCTCGCTGCTCAACGAGATCGGGGCCCGCAAGATCGTGGCGATGTGCCCACACTGCTTCAACTCCCTCGCCAACGAGTACCCGCAGCTCGGTGGCACGTACGAGGTGGTGCACCACACGCAGCTGCTCGGCCGGCTGGTCGAGGAGGGCCGGCTGGTGCCGGTCACCCCGGCGGACCAGAAGGTGACCTACCACGACCCGTGCTACCTCGGCCGGCACAACAAGGTCTACACCCCGCCGCGGGACATCCTGGCCGCAGTGCCCGGGCTCCGTACCGAGGAGATGCACCGGTGCAAGGAACGCGGGTTCTGCTGCGGCGCAGGCGGAGCGCGGATGTGGATGGAGGAGCGGATCGGCAAGCGGATCAACGTCGAACGGGTGGACGAGGCGCTCTCGCTCGACCCCGACGTGGTGTCGACCGCGTGCCCGTTCTGCCTGGTCATGCTGGGCGACGCGGTGACGGCCAAGCAGGCGGCCGGCGAGGCGCGGGCGGACGTCGAGGTGGTCGACGTGGCCCAGCTGCTCGTACGGTCGCTGCGACCTGCCCCGCCGCCCTGACCCGCCGCCGTTCCCGCCGCCGTTAGACGTCTGACGCGCCCCGCCGCGTCCACTGCCTAACGCCCGCCGGGCAAGCGGAATCGCCGCGTTGTGGACGACGGACCCGCTTGTGGACGACGCCGTACGCGGACCTCACCGTTGCTGCACTGTTGCCGGATGTCCACCGCAGCGGCGCTCCGCCACCAACGCACTCTCGCCGAGCTCCAGGGGCTCCAGGCCGGCGTCGTGACCCGCCATCAGCTCGCCGCCGTCGGCATCACCAGCGACGACGTGCGCAACCAGGTGAACGCGCACCGGTGGACGGTGCTGGGCCGGCGAGTCGTCGTCCTGCAGTCCGGGCCGCTGACCCTGGCGCAGCAACAGTGGGCGGCGGTCCTGCAGCAGACTCCCGGCGCGGCGCTGGCCGGCATCACCGCGGCGCAGGTGGACGGCCTGCGATGGATCACGCCGGAGCGTCTGCACGTCGTCGTCCCCCTCGGCAGCCGCATCGTGCGCAGCCCCCACGTCAGCGTCCACGCGTCGCGCACCTACGCCGGCCGGGCCGACCAGCATCCCGTACGGCTGCCGCCGCGGACCCGGATCGAGCGCTCCATCATCGACGCGGCGGCGTGGAGCCCGACCGACCGGCGCGCCTGCGGCGTCCTCTGCGCAGCAGCGCAGCAGGGCCTGACCACTGCCGGCGCGATGCTCACCGCGCTGGACGCGGCCGGAGCCGTCCGCCGGCGCCGGCTGGTCAGGCTCACGTTGGGTGACATCGAGGGCGGCGCCGACTCCCTGGCCGAGATCGACATGGGCAAGCTGGCCGCGCGGGCCGGCCTGCCGCCGCCGGTCCGCCAGGCCGTACGGTTCGATGCCGAGGGACGGCG
>JAWWOM010000138.1:0-3474 GCA_033851655.1 Frankiales bacterium | reverse complement strand
GCAAGCGCGGGGTCCTTGGCGTCGTAGCGCGCCCTGAACTCAGGCTGGTCGACGTACATCTGGCCGAGCCCGGCATAGGACCCGGCGTCGGGCTGCCAATGCCGGCTCACCATCGCGAAGTGCTCCCCGATCAGCTCCTGGACCACAGGGTCCCGTACCGGAAGTCCTTGGTGCAGCAGGGCGAGCACCCGGGTGTCGAACCCCTCCCACTCCTGCTGCGCGTCCAGGTAGTCGCGACTGGTCCAGCCGTCGGTGAGCTCGTGTGCCCGGTCGATGTGCGGCCGCACTCCCTCGCCGTAGCGGTCGACCAGGTCGGCCTCCCACTGCCGCTGCCTGGCGGTGAACCCCTCGAACATCTCGTCAGCTGTCATCTGGTCCTCTCCCTCGAGAGTGGCGATGGTGCGGGAAACGGTGCCGGCCAGCCGCTCGAGCCGCTGACCCTCGGCCTGCAGCCACTGGTGGTGCCGGCGCAGGGCCTCGACCGCGTCGAGCTGCCCGGCCAGTACCTCGGCGATCGCCTCGAGTCCCAGCCCCAGCTCGCGGTAGAGCAGGATCTGCTGCAGCCGCAGCAGCTGCTCCTGCTCGTAGTAGCGATAACCGTTGGCCGCCGTGCTCGCCGGGCGGAGCAGCCCGAGCCGGTCGTAGTGCCGCAGGGTCCGCGACGTCACCTTGGACATCCGCGCGACCTCGCTGGTCGACCAGGTCATGGCGACGCGCCCGCTTCCTTCGCCTGGGCCGGCATCTCCGGCCACGTCGGCGACGCTAGAAGTTGACGTTACGTCGCGGTCAAGCCGCTATGGTCGCCCGCTCCCCGCAACCTCGCGGGCCGGGCAGGAACAGCATGGAGTCACCGAACTCGTGCCACAGATAGCCGTTGGGTACGGCGGCCGCGTACGCCCGCCGGACCAGGTCAACGCCGGCGACCGCTTCGAGCAGCAGCAGGTGGCTCGCCTCCGGCGGGTGCAGCCCGCTGATCAGACCGGTCACGACCCGGGCCGGGCGGTCCGGTCCCAGCACCAGGTCGGTCCAGCCCTCGTCCGGGCGTACGGTGCCGCGGTCGGTCGCCACCGTCTCCAGTGCCCGGACGACGGTGGTCCCGACGGCGACGATCCGTTTGCCGGCCCACACGGCGGAGTTGACCAGCCGGGCGGTGTCCTCGGGCACCCCGAAGCGCTCCGGCAGCGGCGGCTCGTGCAGCTCCGGGCTGGATACCCCGGCATGCAGGACGATCGGCGCGACGGTCACCCCCGCTGCCATCAGCCGGACCAGCAGGTCGGCGGTGAACGGTCGGCCGGCGCTGGCCATCTCGGCGCTGCCCGGCTCGGTCGCGTAGACGGTCTGGTAGTCCTCGAGCGGGAAGCTGCCCTCCAGGTAGTCGTACGCGATCGGCCGGCCGTGCTGCTCGAGATAGCCGGCGAGCGGACCTGGGGCGTCCGGCGCTGCCAGCCAGAGCCGGCTCGCTCTCACCGATCGGTCCGGGTAGGCCGAGTGCATCCGCAGCCGCAGCTGCCCTGGCAGTACGAGGTTCTCGCCGTGGAAGGCGTCCAGTGACGGGCCCTTGCCGTCGGCCCGGCGCAGCTCGACCAGCCAGCTGCCGTCATCGAGGCGACCCGCCACGTGCAGGGGCTGCGTGCGCCCATCCTCGCGCCTCGCATCCACGGCGGCCGCCATCGTGGCCGAGGTGTTCACGACGACCAGGTCGCCCGGTTCGAGGAAGTCCGGCAGGTCCCGGAAGGCCTGGTGCGCCACGAAACCCGGCTCCGCGACCAACAGCTTGACCTCGTCCCGCGCGAGACCTCTGCTCTCCGGCGGTGCCGTCGCGGAGCTGTCAGGGGGCAGCTCGAACCGGGTGTACGGCGACCCCAGCGGGTCGGCGCTCACACCGGCACCCCCGTCCGCAGGTCGGCCGCGGTGTAGCGCCCACTCGGGAGGTCCAACAGGCTCAGCAGCGCCGGCACGACCGACTCCGCCGACGGGCGGTCACTGACGTCCTCGCCCGGGAACGCCTGCTGCTGCAGGTCGGTGGCCATGTCGCCCGGGTCGAACGCGTAGACCCGCAGGTCCTTGCGCTCCTCGGCCAGGATCGCCGTCACCTGGTCGAGCGCAGCCTTGGCCGAGCCGTAGCCGCCCCAGCCCTCGTACGGCTCCCGGGCAGCGTCCGAGGACACGTTGACGATGGCACCCTGCGTCGCGGTGAGGAACTCGTCCATCAGCTGGATCAGCGACAGCGGGGCCACCACGTTGACCTCGTACACCTGGCGCAGCGCCGCCAGCGGGAAGCGGTCGAGGGTGGGCATCGGCGTCGGCCCGAGGACGCTGGCATTGTTGACCAGCAGGTCGAGCCGGCCCAGTCCCCGTACGGCTGAGGCGAGCCGGCCCCGATGCCCGGGGTCGGCGACATCGCCGGTGATGGCCGTCACGCTGCCCGGTGGCCAACCCCCGAGCGCTGCCGCCAGCCGCTCGCTGTCCCTGCCGTCGATGACGACGTGCCAGCCGCGGGTCACCAGCTCCGTGGCCAGGGCATGACCGAGACCACGTGAGCCTCCGGTCACCAGTGCAACTCGGTTCTCTTCAGTAGTTTTCATGAACGTCACACTGCAAGTTAAAGTGAGGTTGAGGTCAAGGAGATTGCCATGTTGGGTACGGAGCTTTTGCCGATCGGAGAGGTCGCGCACCGCGCCGGCATCGCCGCCTCGGCGCTGCGCTACTACGAGAGCGTCGGGCTGCTGGAGTCGGCGCGCAGCTCGAGCGGCCGGCGCCGCTACCCGCGGAGCGTCCTGCGCCGCCTCGCCTTCATCCGGGCCGCGCAGAACGTCGGCCTGTCCCTCGGGGAGATCAGGTCGGCGCTGGCGACGCTGCCCGAGTCCCGTACGCCGACCGTCGCCGACTGGACCCGGCTCTCCCGCACCTGGCGGGCCCGGCTGGACGAGCAGATCTCCGGGCTCATCGCCCTGCGCGACGGGCTGACCAAGTGCATCGGCTGCGGATGCCTGTCACTGCGCACCTGCGCGCTGTCCAACCCCCGCGACGTGGCGGGGCAGTTCGGCGAGGGTGCGATGTTCCTGCCGGAGACGCTGCGGGCGCATGACGAGGGGGCAGACTGACCGGCTGGGTCGAGCCGGACTTGGCACCGTTCTCGTGGCTTCAGGCCTCGGGAGCGTAGGCACCCATGCCGAACACGACCAGCCCGTCGTCGCCGAAGACCAGCGACTCGGCGACCCGCCGGCCACCCTGGTTGCGATAGAGGATGGTCAGCCCGCCGACCGAGGCGAAGGTCTCCTCGAGGGTGAAGTGCAGGTCGGGGTTCCGCGGCAGCGCGGCGCCCCAGTAGTCGGCCAGGGCCGCCTTGCCCTGGATCACGCCGCCGCTCTCCGGACGGACCCGGGCGGCGACGGGGGACCGGAACACCACGTCGTCGGCGTAGTGGCTGAGGATCCGGTCGAGATCGCGGGCGTTCCAGTCGGCCACCCAGGC
>JAWWOM010000135.1:0-11527 GCA_033851655.1 Frankiales bacterium | reverse complement strand
TCGCCTTCGGCACGCCCGGGGGCGACCAGCAGGACCAGTGGTCGTTGGTGTTCTTCCTTGCCCACGTGCACTTCGGCCTCGACCTGCAGGCCGCCATCGACGCGCCTTCCTTCCACAGCACGCACTTCCCGAGCTCGTTCTGGCCCCGTACGGCGGAGCCCGGCGGCCTCGTCATCGAGGACCGGGTCGCCATGGGGGTGATCGACGAGCTGCGCCGGAGGGGGCACCAGGTGTCGGTCAGCGACGGCTGGAGCCTGGGCCGGGTCAGCGCGGCGGGCGTCGAGCCGGGCACCGGGTTCCTGCGCGCGGCGGCGAATCCGCGCGGTGCCCAGGGTTACGCAGTCGGCCGGTGACCCGGGCGCAGCATCAGCCCACGCCCCGGGGCCCGTGCCCCCAGGTCAGCGCAGGTTGGTGGCGACCTCGGTGGCCCAGTAGGTCAGGACGATGCCGGCGCCGGCCCGCTTGATGGCGATCAGCGTCTCGGCGATCGCCCGGTCGCGGTCGATCCAGCCGTTCGCGGCCGCCGCCTCGACCATCGCGTACTCGCCCGACACCTGGTAGGCCGCGACGGGCACGTCGACGGCGTCGGCCACCGCGCGGATCACGTCGAGGTAGGTCCCCGCCGGCTTGACCATCACCATGTCGGCGCCCTCGGCCAGGTCGAGCGCGACCTCGCGCAAGGCCTCGCCGACGGTACGGGCGGGGTCCTGCTGGTAGCCGCTGCGGTTGCCGAACTGGGGCGCACACTCAGCAGCCTCGCGGAACGGCCCGTACAGCGAGGAGGAGTACTTCACCGAGTAGGCCAGAATCGCCACCTCGGTGAAGCCGCCCTCGTCCAGCGCCGAGCGGATCACCCCGACCTGGCCGTCCATCATCCCGCTCGGCCCGACGACCTGGACGCCGGCACGGGCCTGCGCCAGGGCGATCGAGGCGTAGCGCTCCAGCGTCGCGTCGTTGTCGACCTCGCCGCCGGCGGTGAGCAGTCCACAGTGGCCGTGCGAGGTGTACTCGTCCAGGCACAGGTCGGCCATCAGCACGGCCGAGTCGCCGATCTCGGTCCGGAGGTCCCGCAGGGCCAGCTGTACGACACCCTCGGGGTCGTCCGCGCCCGAGCCGCGTTCGTCCTTGTCCGCCGGCACGCCGAACAGCATCAGCCCGCCGACGCCGGCCGCGACGGCCTCGGCGGCAGCCTTGCGCAGCGAGTCGCGGGTGTGCTGCACCACGCCCGGCATCGACCCGATCGGCGCCGGTTCGGTCAGCCCTTCCTTGACGAACATCGGCAGCACCAGCTCGGAGGGCCGCAGCGCCACGTCGGACACCAGCCGGCGCAGCGCCGGTGTCCGACGCAGCCGACGCGGCCGTACGGCCGGAAAGCCGGTCATGACTCCGACACCTCGACGGCGTCGTCCGGCTCGAGCTCGCTGTCGGACATGACGACGTCGGAGACGGACAGCGGCTTCTTCAGGGCCGGCCGCTTGCGCTGACGGGATCGGGCCAGCCGCTCGGTCGGCCGGAACGGCACCCCCTCGGCCGCGGACTCGGCGCGCAGCCCGTCGGCGTAGTCGGCGAGGGCCTCGACCAGCGCGGCCACCGACGGCGTCGCCGCCCGCACGTGCACGGTCAGCCCGTGCTCCTGGGCGGTCTCGACGGTCTTGGGCCCGATGCAGGCGATGACCGTCGACTCGTGCGGCTTGCCGGCGATGCCGACCAGGTTGCGCACCGTCGAGGACGACGTGAACAGCACCGCGTCGAAGCCGCCGCTCTTGATCGCCTCGCGGGTCTCCGCTGCCGGCGGTGCGGCCCGTACGGTCCGGTAGGCCGTGACGTCGTCGACCTCCCAGCCGTGCGCCTTCAGCCCGGCGACCAGCGTCTCGGTGGCGATGTCCGCGCGCGGCAGCAGCACCCGGTCGATCGGGTCCAGGATGTCGTCGTACGGGGCCCAGTCGGCGAGCAGCCCGTCGCTGGACTGCTCACCGGAGGGCACCAGGTCGGGCTTGATCCCGTACGCGGCGACGGCTGCAGCCGTGACCTCGCCGATGCAGGCGATCTTGATGCCGGCGAACGCGCGCGCGTCGAGGCCGTAGTCCTCGATCCGCTCGCGGACGGCCTTCCAGGCGTTGACCGAGGTGAAGACCACCCACTGGTAGCGGCCCTGGACCAGGCCCTTGATCGCCCGCTCCATCTGGGCCGGGGTGCGCGGCGGCTCGACGGCGATCGTCGGCACCTCGACGGGCACGGCACCGTGTGCGCGCAGCTGCTCGGACAGGGCGCCGGCCTGCTCCTTGGTGCGGGGGACCAGCACCTTCCAGCCGAACAGGGCGCGGGTCTCGTACCAGGACAGCTTGTCCCGCGCCTTGACGAGGGCGCCGACCACGACGATGGCCGGCCCCGCGACGGTCGTCTGGGCGGTCGCGATGGCGTTCTCGAGGCCGTCGAGGGTCGCGACGACGGTGCGCTGCTCAGGGGTGGAGCCGGCGACCGTGAGGGACACCGGCGTCGACCCGGCCCGGCCGGCCGTCGTGAGGGACTTGGCCAGCCGGCCGGCGTCCTCGGCGGAGACGCCCATGACGACCAGCGTCTCGCTCGAGGCCACCGTCGCCCAGTCCGGCTCGGCGTGCCCGACGTCGACGGTGGTGAACGTGTGGTGGGTCGCGTCGGTCAGCGGCACCCCGGCATAGGCCGGGACACCGGTCACCGAGCTGACGCCCGCGACCAGCTCGAACTCGACCTTGGCCCTGCTGAGCGCGAGCCCGAGGGCCGGCCCGCCGCAGCCCACGAACGGGTCGCCGTGGAACAGCCGGACGACCTGGCGACCGGCGCGGGCGTGGCCGACGATCTGCTTGACCAGCTCGGCGTCGGTCACTGAGCTGTCGGCGGTGTCGACCACCACGACCCCCTCGCGGCATCGCGAGAGGACCGGGCCGAACCGCTCGGCGGCCGCGAACACCACGTCGGCCGCCGCCAGGACGGCGGCAGCGCGCAGTGTCAGCAGCTCGGGGTCGCCCGGACCCGCGCCGACCAGGGCGACGGTGCCGGGCTCCGGCTTGGTGACCGGCTTCTTCGTACGGGCCTCAACTGTCACGGTTCTCTTCCCATCAGGTCGGCCGCACCTGCGTCGAGCAGATCGGCGGCCAGGCGACGGCCGACGGCTTCGGCGTCGTCGAACGGACCGGTCGCGGACAACCGGAGGTCTGTGCTGCCGTCGAGGGTGACGACAACGCCGCGGAGGTAGATCTCGAGGCCCTGGTCGCCCTCGGCGACCTCGGCATAGGCACCGACGGGCGCCGTACAGCCGGCTTCGAGCTCGGCGAGCAGCGTGCGCTCCGCGAGCACGGCCGCCCGCGTCGGGCCGCCATCGAGCAGGGCCAGCATGGTGGCCAGCTCCGGATCGTCAGCACGGCACTCGACGGCGAGCGCACCCTGACCGGGCGCCGGCAGCATGGTCAGCGGGTCCAGGACCTCGGTGATGTCGTCGAGCCGGCCGAGCCGAGCCAGGCCGGCCCGGGCCAGCACGACCGCGTCGAGCTCGCCGGAGCTGACCTTGGCCAGCCGCGTGTCCACGTTGCCGCGGATCGGGACGACCTCGAAGCCCAGCCCGAGCGCGCGGAGCTGGGCCGTGCGCCTCGGAGATCCGGTGCCGATCCGGGAGCCGGCCGGCAGCTCGTTCAGGGTCAGTCCGTCACGGGCTACCAGGGCGTCCCTGGGATCCTCGCGCATCGGGATGGCGGCGACGACCAGCCCGGCCGCGGGCTCGGTCGGCAGGTCCTTGAGCGAGTGCACGGCCAGGTCGATGTCGCCGGCCAGCAGCCGCTCGCGCAGCGCCGTGACGAAGACGCCGGTGCCACCGAGGGTCTCGAGTGCCGCCTGGGACCGGTCACCCTCGGTGGAGACCTCGAGCAGGCTGACGGTCACCGGCGCCACCGCCTCGAGCGCAGAGGCGACGGCTGCGGACTGGGTCATCGCGAGCTTGCTGCCCCTGGTGCCGAGCACCAGTGCGCGGTTCACAGCGGATCCCCGTCGAGCTCGACGGTGGACCGGCTGACCGCCTCGGGGGCAGCGGGGTCGAGCTCGAAGAGCTCGCGGAGCGCCTCGGCGTACTTGTCGCCGCCGGGGGCGTCCGCGAGCTGCTTCACCCGTACCGACGGAGCGTGCAAAATCTTGTCGACGACCCGGCGCACGGTCGCCGCCACCTCGGCCTCGGCCTTGTCGTCCAGCTCGACCCGGCCGGCCAACCGGGCGAGCTCGGCGGCGACGACCGACTCGGCCTTGCTGCGCAGCGCGACGACGGTCGGCGTGACCTGGACCGAGCGCTGCCAGGTGAGGAACGTGGCGACCTCGTCCGCGACGATCCGCCGTACGGCCTCGACGTCCTCGGCGACCTGCGCCGACTCGAGCACCGTCCGCAGCGACTCGAGATCGGCGACGACGACGTTGTCGAGCGCCGCCACGGCGGACTCGACGTCGTGCGGCAGTGCCAGGTCGAGGAGGAACAGCGGCCGGCCGGCGCGGTGCACGGATTCGAGGGCCGGGGCTACGGCCGCCGCGTGGATGACCGTGCCGACGGCGCCGGTGGCGGTGACCACCAGGTCGGCGCGGGCCAGCGCTGCGGCCAGCTGGTCCCAGGGGTAGGCCTCGCCGCCCACCGTCGCCGCCGTCCGGCGGGCATGGGCCAGCGTGCGGTTCGCGACCAGGATCTGGCCGGCGCCGCGGCGGCGCAGGGTCGCGGCGGCCAGCGAAGCCATCGAGCCGGCCCCGACCACCAGCGCCGTACGGCCGGCAAGGTCGCCGACCGAGGCCTCGGCCAGGTCGAGCCCGACGGTGACCAGCGACTGCCCGGCACGGTCGATGCCGGTCTCGCTGTGCGCCCGCTTGCCGACCCGCAACGCCTGGCGGACCAGCTCGTTGAGCACCCGCCCGGTCGTGTTCTCCGCCTGTGCCGCCCGGAACGCCGCACGCAGCTGGCCGAGGATCTGGGACTCGCCCACAACCATGGAGTCCAGGCCGGTGGCGACCGACAGCAGATGGTGCACCGCCGCGTCCTCGTAGTGCACGTAGAGGTGACCAGCGAGCAGCTCGCGAGGCACGCCGGTCACCCGGGAAAGCGTCTCCGAGACGTCCTGCAGCCCACCGTGGAACTTGTCGACCTCGGCGTAGACCTCGACCCGGTTGCAGGTGGAGAGCAGCAGCGCCTCCTGGACGTGCGGGCTCTCCAGCACGGCGTGCTGCGTCTTGACCACCAGGTCGGCGGAGATCGCCACCCGCTCGAGCAGGGCGACGGGCGCGGTGCGGTGCGAGATGCCGACGACGAGGACGCTCACGTCGAGACCCGCTCGTCACCTTCGAGAGTCAATCGACCGACCGCAATTACCTCGCTGGCCTTGCGCTGTTCGTGGAAGGACAGGATCTGCAGCTCGATGGACAGGTCGACCTTGCGCAGGTCAACGCCGGCAGGCACGGTCAGCACAGTCGGCGCGAAGTTGAGGATGCTCGTGACGCCGGCCGCGACGAGGCGGTCGCAGACGTCCTGCGCCACCCCGGCCGGCGTCGCGATGACGGCGATGGACACCTCGCCCTCGCGGACCACCCGCGCCATGTCGTCCACGTGGCTGACCGCCACGCCGTTGACCCACTCACCCACCCGCGACCGGTCGGCATCGATCAGCGCCGCGACCCGGAAGCCGCGGGTGGCGAAGCCTCCGTACTTCGCCAGCGCGTGTCCGAGGTTGCCGATGCCGACGATGGCGACCGCCCAGCGCTGGGTCAGCCCGAGCTCCCGCGAGATCTGGTGGACCAGGTAGGTGACGTCGTAGCCCACCCCCCTGGTCCCGTACGAGCCCAGGTAGGACAGGTCCTTGCGCACCTTGGCGGAGTTGACGCCGGCCGCGGCTGCCAGCGCGTCGGAGGAGATGGTCGAGGTGCCGGACTCGGCCAGGCTGTGCAACGCGCGCAGGTAGACCGGCAGCCGGGCAACCGTCGCATCGGGGATGCCGCGGCGCGGCTTGACCGCCGCCGGGACGACAGCGGGCTCAACAGCGGCCGCGGCAGGGGAGCCGGCCGTGGCTCCCTGCTGAGGCTGCTGCGCAGACGCGGTCACGCTGACGGACCTCTCGGTGGATCTGGGCGGTTCCCTGGGTGCTCCGCAACCAGGGTAGGCCCTTGTGAATACATGCACAAAGTTGAGTCCGAGCCCGATCGGTGCTATCGGGCGAGGGCTGCCCGCAGGCGCTCCTCGTCAACCCGCCAGAAGTCGTGCACCACCCCGTCGACGAAGGTCACCGGGATGTCGTCGGCGTGCCGCAGGCGCAGGTCAGCGGGGACGTCCTCGCCGAGCAGGTCGTCCTCACGCCAGTCCACCCCCAGGTCGGCGCAGACCCTGCCGACCACCGCGCGGGCTTCGTCGCAGAGGTGACAGCCGGCGCGGCTGAGCAGCACCACCCGTACCGCGGTATCCATCGTCCCAGGCTAGCCAGGCGCCCCCCGGACCGGCCGGCGCGGCGGCCGGCGAAATCGGGCGGCAGCAGGCCGCATCCCCCGATCAGGTCAAGCGTTATCCATCGTGCGCGCCGCTGGGGACGTCTACCATCATTGCGGCCGGTAACCACGAGGGAGCAATTGGTGAGTGTCCGCGTACTCGTCGTCGACGACACGGAGCACGTCCGGTCGATGCTCGTCGACATGCTGAGCCTCGACGGGTTCGACGTGGTCGGCCAGGCCGGGGACGGCGCCACCGCCGTGACCATTGCGGACGAGACCGATCCCGACGTGATCGTCATGGACCTCCGGATGCCCGGCGTGGACGGACTCGAGTCGACCCGACGGATCCGGGCAAGACGCCCATCTCAGGCGATCGTCCTTTACACAGCGTATTTAGATGACAAAATCATCAGCGAGGCACATAGCGCGGGCGCGAGACTGTGTCTGGGCAAGATCGAGGGACTGCTCGAGCTCGAGCGTGAGCTGTCCCGGATCAGCCTGGAAATGGCTCACGAGTCGCGCTACAGCAACGACTGATGGCAGTCGCGGCGACGATTAGTCACCGGAGTGCCGGGGTACGCGCCCAACCTGCGCGTCCCGGCAGGGGGACAGCACGCGGCCAGCGGAGCCGGTCCGCCGGCGCGTGCGTCGTCCGGCCCCAGCGGGCCGGACGGAGGGGAGGCACGGTGGCCTACGCCGCAGCCGGGTTCCCGTCCGGGCCATGGCGCTCAGGCCTGCCCCACCGCCTCGACGCCCTGCTGGGCGCCCTGCTCGAGGTGCAGCTCGCCGACCGGGCAGCACGCACCCGCCGGCGTGCCCGCGGCCTCCATGCCTCGAGGCCACTGCAGATGCTCAGCGCCGAGGCCGACCCCTATCCGGTCACCCGCAAGCTGCGGGTCGTCAGCCCGATCAACGGCAGAGCAACCCCGTCGACGCCCCCGCCGGGCGACCACCGCGACGACCCCGACGACGCGGACACGATCGACCTCACCGACACCACCCACGACCTCGTACGGCAGGCGCAGCTGGGCGACGCCGAGGCGTTCGGCATGCTCTACGACCGCTACGTCGACCTGGTGCACCGCTACGTCTACTACCGCGTCGGCAGCCAGGCGCTGGCCGAGGACCTGACCAGCGAGACGTTCCTGCGGGCGCTGCGCCGGATCACCTCGTACACCTGGCAGGGCGTGGACATCGGCGCCTGGTTCGTGACGATCGCCCGCAACCTGGTGGCCGACCACTACAAGTCCGGGCGCTACCGGCTGGAGATCCAGGTCCAGGAGGTCCGCGACGACCGGTCGTTCGACGGTCCCGAGGACGAGGTCCTCAACTCGCTGGACCACCGCGTGCTGCTCGAGGCCGTGGCCAAGCTCGGTGCCGAGCAGCAGGAGTGCATCGTGCTGCGGTTCCTGCAGGGCCTGTCGGTGAGCGAGACGGCGATCGTCATGGGCAAGAACGACGGGGCGGTCAAGGCTCTGCAGTACCGCGCGGTCCGCAGCCTGTCCCGGCTGCTGCCCGACGGGTTCGTCCGATGACCACGCCGAGCAGGACCAGCAGGACGAGCAGGACGGGCAGGACCAGCATTGCCGCCGGTGCCTTCGCCGAGGCTCTGGACGGGCACGCGGACGAGCTGCCGGCGGGCGACGAGATGCTGCTGGTCATCGTCGACCGGCTGCACCGGCTGCCCGGCTCCGTCGAGCTGGCAGGGGCCGCTGCCCGGCCGGACTTCCGGTCCCAGCTGCGCAGCCGGCTGCTCGAAGAGGCGGCTCAGCCACCGCCGGAGCACGCCAAGCTGGTGCCGTTGACCAGCCGGTGGAACCAGAGCTGGTCCGCGCGCAACCGGGTCCGGCTGGTGTCCGGCATCGCCGCGGGCATCGTCGGCCTCATCGCGTTGTCCATCGCCGCCTCCAGCTCGCTGCCCGGCAGCCCGTTCTACCAGCTCAAGCGGAGCAGCGAGACGGTCCAGTACGCCCTTGCCGGCTCGGACGAAGCCCGCGGCAAGCTCGAGCTGAGCTTCGCCCGGACCAGGCTGCACGAGATCGACCAGCTGACCGAGCACAACGCGGCGTACGGGATCCTGCCGACCCAGGCACCCCAGGCGGCTGGTGGCAGTCCCGTCCTGGCCACGTCGGTCGCGACCACCGTGGTCCACCTCTTCGCGGACATGGACTCCGAGGCGGCCAAGGGCTCGGCCCTGCTGGCCAAGTCCTTCCGCGGCAACCCGCGGCCCGGACCGCTGCTGGCGGTCCAGCAGTTCGCCAGGGACCAGGCCGCTGCCCTCACCACGCTGCGCGGACGGCTCGCCGAGCCGGCGCTGAGCAGGGCCACCCACTCCCTGGCCTGGGCCAAGCAGGTGGTCAGGTCCACCACCGCCGCTCTGGCGACCTGCTCGGACTCCACCTGCCCGGCCGCCGCCGTGACCCAGCTCGGCGGCGCACTCGGGCCCAGCCTGGTCCCGTCAGCCCCGCCCTCCAGCGGGCCATCGGGTCCGGCGCCGTCCGGCCAGAGCCCCGGTCCGGGGCTGCCGAGCCAACCCGTCGTGCCGAGCTCCGTACCGAGCTCGCCACCAGCCCCGTCGGCCAGCGCACCGGTCTCGGCACAGCCCACGATCGGCCAGCCGATCACCAGCCCCACAGGCCAGCCCACCCCGGCTCCGCCGACCGACCTGCCGCCCACGGACGTTCCCCCGACGTCAGCTCCGCCGACGGACGGGCCGACGACCAGCGCGCCGCCCACCAGCGATCCGCCTACCACGGAACCGCCGACCAGCGATCCGCCGACGACCACCCAGCCGCCGACCACCCAACCCCCGACCACCCAGCCGCAGCCCAGCACGCCGGTGGTCGTGCCGCCCACGCCTGCGCCCAGCACGCCCGTGCAGACCACGACGCCGGCCCCGCCGACCACGGAACCGCCGACCACGGTGCCGTCCACCACACCGGACCCGACGACGCAGGCACCGCCGCCGACCTCGGCTGCACCGACCACGACCGAGCCGGTCACCCCGCCGCCGCCTCCGCGCACCGGTCGGCCGCCGCTGATCTGCCTGCCGCCGTCGTCCCTGCTCGGCGGCGTCTGTGTACGCGCGCATCAGCCGCCCGGCGTCGGTACCGTGATGCGCTGAACCGAGCCGCCGAACGGCGCTGGGTAGGCTGGACCGATGATGCGGACCCCGTTCGGCCGCGGCCACCGGGCGCGACGGCAGGCATCCCGGGAGCTGCGGACAGCGCAGGCCGGCCAGGCGTCCGCCGCAGCAGCCGCCGTGTCGCCCAGCGTGTCAGCCGTGCCACCGGACCGGACGGCCGCTGCCTTCTTCGACGTCGACAACACCATGATGATGGGCTCGTCGATGTTCCACATCTCGCGTGGTCTGGCGGCCCGCAAGTTCTTCACCACACGTGACCTGAGCCGGTTCGCCTGGCGCCAGGCGGTGTTCCGGATCGGCGGCAGCGAGCCGGCCGGCTACCTGCAGGAGGCACACAAGGCGGCACTCGCCTTCGCTGCGGGATGGCACGTCGACGAGGTCGTCCGGCTCGGCGAGGAGATCTACGACGAGCTGATGGCGGAGCGGATCTGGCCGGGCACCAGGGCGCTCGCCGAGGGTCACCTCGCCGCCGGCCGGCGGGTCTGGCTGGTCACTGCGACACCGGTCGAGCTCGCGTCCATCATCGCCAACCGGCTCGGCCTGACGGGGGCCTTGGGCACTGTCGCCGAGCACAGGGACGGCGTCTACACCGGCAAGCTGGTCGGCGAGCTGCTGCACGGGCCGGCCAAGGCTGCCGCCATCCGGGCGCTTGCCGAGCGCGAGGGCCTCGACCTGAGCCGATGCACTGCGTACGGTGACTCGGCCAACGACATCCCGATGCTCGCGCTGGTCGGTACCGCGGTCGCCATCAACCCCGATCCCGAGCTGCGCCGGGTTGCCAAGGAGCGGGGCTGGCAGGTCCGGGACTACCGCAGCGGTCGCAAGGCGTTGCGAGTGGGCGTGCCGACGGCCGCGCTTGTGGGGGCTGTCGGCGGCGCGGTGTCCACGACGCTTGCGCTCTGGCGCAGGCGCCGCACAGGCCGAGGCTGAAGGGACCGCTGTGACCGTACGACCGGAGCTCCTGCCGGCCAAGAACGATGCCTGCTGGTGCGGCAGTGGCCGGCGGTACAAGAACTGTCACCGGCTCGAGGACCTCAACCCGGGTGCGGCATCGCTGCGCGCCGCCGCTCCACCTGGTCGCAGGGTGCGGGCCGGCCGGCAGAGCCCGATCCGCTCCGTGCCCGGCGACATCCTCCGGCCGCCGTACCTCGCCACTGGCGGCTACCCGCGTGGGCACAACGGCGCTGAGCCGAAGTCCGCCGACGTGATCGAGCGGATGCGCAGGGCCGGCCAGGCGGCCGCCGAGGTGCTGCAGACCGTCGGGGCTGCTGCCCGGCCCGGTGTCACCACCGACGCGCTGGACGCGATCGCGCACGAGGAGTGCCTCCGGCGAGGCGGCTATCCGTCGCCGCTGGGCTACAAGGGCTTCCCGAAGTCGCTGTGTACGTCGGTCAACGAGGTCATCTGTCACGGAATCCCCGACTCGACCCGGCTCCGCGAGGGCGACATCGTCAACTGCGACGTCACCATCTATCTCGACGGCGTGCACGGCGACACCAATGCGACCTTCTGCGTCGGTGAGGTCGATCCCGAGACCGCGCGCCTGGTGCAGGTGACCCGCGAGTGCCTCGACCTGGGCATCGCTGCCGTACGGCCGGGGGCCGAGGTCCGGTCGATCGGTGCTGCGATCCAGCAGCACGCCGAGGCTGCCGGGTTCGGCGTGATCCGCGACTTCGTCGGGCACGGCATCGGTGAACAGTTCCACACCGAGCCGCAGATCCCGCACTACGACGACGGCCGTTCGACGCAGCTGCTCGTCCCCGGGATGACCTTCACGATCGAGCCGATGATCTCAGCCGGCGACTGGCACATGCGGATGTGGGACGACGGCTGGACCGCGGTCACCGCCGACCTGTCCAGGTCAGCGCAGTTCGAGCACATGATGGTGGTCACCGAGGACGGCGTCGA
>JAWWOM010000128.1:0-4916 GCA_033851655.1 Frankiales bacterium | reverse complement strand
CACGTTCCGGTGCAGCGGATCGCCGCCGGCGACACGCTCTCGGTGGGGGACGTCACCGCTGCGGTGGTCGCGCCGCAGGTGGTGCTGCACGGCACGGACAGCGACCCCAACAACGACTCGATCGTCCTTCGGGCCGTGTTGCCATCGTTGACCATCCTGCTCACCGGAGACGTCGAAGCGCCCGCCCAGCAAGCACTCCTGGATGGTGGCGCCAGGCTCGACGCCGACATCGTCAAGGTGCCGCACCACGGCTCGGCCAACCAGGCCCTTGCCCTGCTCGGCCGCACCGGTGCACGGGCCGCAGTCACCTCGGTGGGGGCCGGGAACACCTACGGTCACCCGGCGCAGGTGACCATGTCGGCTGTTGCCGCCGACGGCATGCGCGGCTTCCGGACCGACCACGACGGTGCGGTCGAGGTCGACGTCGGCGGCGGCCACGTGGGCATCGTCGGTCACCACGGCCCGGGCACCGCCCCCACCGCGCCGGTGAGAGGTGGACCACGGCAGGTCAGGTCGCCCGGCCGACATCAGGCCGTTCCCGTGATGGCGGCAGCAGGCTCCGGCCGGCAGCCCGGCAGCCGACCGTCGGCAGGACATGGAATGCTCTGGTCATGGCAAGCGCAGTCGCGACGATCCGGCCGGTCACCCTCGTTCTGGGCGACGAGGAGCTCCTCGTCGCCCGCGCGGTCTCCACCGCGACCGCGGCCGTTCGGGCGGCCGACCCAGAAGCCGACGTCAGCGACCTGGTCGGCGCCGAGGTGGAGGCAGGCCACCTCCTAGACCTGACCAGCCCATCGCTGTTCGGCACCCGCCGGGTCATCGTGATCCGGGGCAGCCAGGACCTCGACAAGGAGGCCGCGGCGGCCGTACTGGCCTACCTGGCCGACCCGGTCGAGGAGATCAGCGTCGTGCTCGCCCACGCCGGCGGTGTCAAGGGCAAGGCGTTCGTCGAGGCGGTGCGTGCCCTCGGACCGGCCAGGGTTCAGGTCGTCGACTGCCCCAGGCTCAAGTGGGCCAGCGAGCGCGAGACCTTCGTCAAGCAGGAGGTCCACGCCACAGGGGGCTCGATCAACGATGCCGCCGTACGGGCCCTGCTCGCCGCCGTGGGCAGCGACCTGCGCGAGCTGGCGACGGCGTGCAGCCAGCTGGTCGCGGACATCGGCGGGGTCATCAACGAGGAGAAGGTCGCCCGCTACTACCGGGGAAAGGCCGAGGCGACCGGGTTCGTCGTGGCCGACCGGGCCGTCGACGGTGACGTGGCCGGTGCGCTGGAGGTGCTGCGGTGGGGCCTCGACGTCGGGTTGGCCCCGGTGCTGGTCACCAGCGCGCTGGCCGGCAACCTGCGCTCGATCGCCAAGGTGGCCCACGCCGGTCGTGGTTCGGCGGCGTCCCTGGTCAAGCAGCTCGGCATGCCGGCCTGGAAGATCGAGAAGGCGCAACGCCAGGCCCGCGCGTGGCAGCCGACCGGGATCGCCAAGGCGATCAGTGCCGTCGCGGCAGCCGACGCCGAGGTCAAGGGCGCGGGCACGGACCCTGCCTATGCGCTCGAACGGGCGGTCCTGGCCATCGTCGCCGCACGCGGGCGCTAGCCCGCCATGCCCGACCCGGGCCGGGCCACGGCCGACGTCCCGTACGCAGCGGGTGAGCGCGAGATGCTGCTGGGATACCTGCAGCGCCAGCGTGACCTGGTGCTCTGGAAGGTCGACGGGCTCTCCGACCACGACGCGCACCGGGTCGGCACGACGACCGGGCTCACCATCCACGGCATCGTCGACCACCTCACCGACGTCGAGCGCTCGTGGCTGCGCCGTTGGTTCGCCGGTCGCCGCGGCCTGCACATCGGCGGCATCGACGCCCACCACGTCCAGGCACCCCTCGAGCTGCCCGGCGCCCGGCTCAAGGACCTGGTCGCCGCCTACGTCGAGGAGTCGCGGCGATGCGACGAGATCGTCGCCGAGCACGACCTGGCAGACGTCGGGGTCGACGGCGGCCAGACGTTGCGCTGGATCCTGCACCACCTGATCGAGGAGACGTCCCGCCACGTCGGCCACCTCGACCTGCTCCGCGAGCTGGCAGACGGCCGTACCGGCGAAGCACCCGGACGCCCGTGACCCCGCGTGGTCACTGGACGGGAGGGCGAGCGGCCGGGAACGCGAAGAGGCGCCGTCCTCGGGACGGCGCCTCGAGCGGTGCAGCGACTGCTAGACGTCCGCCCCGACGGCCTTGGCCATCGCGGACTTCTTGTTGGCTGCCTGGTTGGCGTGGATGACGCCCTTGCTGGCTGCCTTGTCCAGCTTGCGCGCGGCGTCCCGGAACGAGGCGATGGCCGCCTCGTGGTCCTCGCCGGCCACAGCCTCACGGAACTTGCGGATGTAGGTCTTGAGCTCCGACTTGACCGCCTTGTTGCGCAGGCGGGCGTTCTCGTTCTGGCGGTTGCGCTTGATCTGCGACTTGATGTTTGCCACAAAGAACCCTTGTTAGAGAGAAGTCGTCATCGGAGCTGTCGACACGCGGCCTGGGTGGGGACACGCTGGCCACACGCGCGAGGGAACACAGTACCAGCGGTGGTGGCCGGTCACAAAAGCGCTCAGCTCAGCCGGCACCTGTCAGCCAGTCGCCGACCAGCGGCACCAGCGCCGGCCCGAGCCCGGCGACGAGGTCGTTGCGCTGGCCCGGCAGGACCCGTACGACCGCCTGGGGTACGGCTGCGCTGAACCGCGCGCGGGCCGAGGCCTGCATCTCCCGCGCCGACGCCGGCTCGTCCGCTGCCAGCAGCAGCACCGGCAGAGCGGCGCCGGCCAAGGACGGCCAGGTCGACGAGACCGGCTCGGCCACCAGGCCGTGGACCGATCCGCCGAACGTCGACGGACGCAGCCGCGGCACCACCCGCCCGCGGTGCAGGCGCAGGCCGGCGGTCCACGAGGCCTCGAGCTCAGCCGTCCAGTCGGGGTAGTCGTCGCTGACCGTGTTCAGCGCCTCCTCCAGGCGCCGGAACCGGAACGCCGTCAAGGAGCGCTCCGCCGTCCGGACCCGGTCCTTCAAGGGCGTGTCCGCCAAGAACGACGGCTGGTCGCTCGGGTCGATGTAGCCCGCGTCGAGCAGCACCAGCGCGCTCACCCGCTCCGGCGCGAGCGCGGCGAGGTGGCAGGCCAGCGTCGCCCCCCACGACAGCCCGACCACCGCGACGCTGGGCAGCCCCAGCCGGTCCAGCAGCGACAGCAACAACGCCGCGAGCCGGCGGGGAAGGTACTGCTCGGCCGGCCAGGGCGGTGAGCCGCCGAAGCCGGGCAGGTCCGGCGCCAGCACCCGCAGCCCGTACGAGTCGGCCAGACCGGCGCCCAGCCCGGCCAGGTGCAGCGACGATCCGGCGATGCCGAGCTGGTGCAGGGCCAGCACGGGCGCGCCGGTGTCCGGGCCCCACTGCCGGAGAAAGATCGCGGCCTCGGAGAGCTCGACCGTGCCGCTGACCTCCGCCGTGCCCACGACGACTCCTTCTGCAGAAACCCGCTCTCGTGGGACCATGGTTGGCCCCCTCCGACAATTCCGAACCCGAGACGGATCGCCCGCGTGTCCGCAAGAGCCTCCGACCCGAGCCGCACCGATCCGACGCGCATCCGCAACTTCTGCATCATCGCCCACATCGACCACGGCAAGTCCACCCTGGCCGACCGGATGCTCCAGGTGACCGGTGTCGTCGACGGACGGCAGATGCGCGCGCAGTACCTCGACCGGATGGACATCGAGCGCGAGCGCGGCATCACGATCAAGAGCCAGGCGGTACGGCTGCCGTTCAAGGCCGACGACGGCGACGACTACGTCCTCAATCTGATCGACACCCCCGGGCACGTCGACTTCACCTACGAGGTCTCGCGCAGCCTCGCCGCCTGCGAGGGCGCGATCCTGCTCGTCGACGCCGCCCAGGGCATCGAGGCGCAGACGCTGGCCAACCTCTACCTGGCGTTGGAGAACGACCTCGTCGTGGTCCCGGTGCTGAACAAGATCGACCTGCCGGCCGCCCAGCCGGAGAAGTACGCCGCCGAGCTGGCGCACATCATCGGCTGCGACCCGGGCGAGGTGCTGCGGGTCAGCGCCAAGACCGGCGTCGGCGTACCCGAGCTGCTCAACCGGGTCGTCCGCGAGGTGCCGGCTCCGGTCGGCGACCCGGATGCCCCCACCCGGGCGCTGATCTTCGACTCGGTCTACGACACCTATCGCGGCGTGGTCACCTACATCCGGGTCGTCGACGGTCGGCTCACCCCGCGCGAGAAGATCCTGATGCACTCGACCAGGGCCACCCACGAGCTGCTCGAGATCGGCGTCATCTCACCCGACCCCATCCCGACCCAGGGCCTCGGCGTCGGTGAGGTCGGCTACCTGATCACCGGGGTCAAGGACGTCCGGCAGTCCCGGGTCGGCGACACGGTCACGGACGCGGCCAAGCCGGCCAAGGACTCCCTCGGCGGCTACAAGGACCCCAAGCCGATGGTGTTCTCGGGCCTCTATCCCATCGACGGCTCCGACTACCCGGTGCTGCGCGAGGCCCTGGACAAGCTCCAGCTCAACGACGCGTCGCTGGTCTACGAGCCCGAGACCTCGGTGGCCCTGGGCTTCGGCTTTCGCTGCGGCTTCCTCGGCCTGCTCCACCTCGAGATCGTCCGCGAGCGGCTCGAGCGCGAGGCCGGCCTCGACCTGATCTCGACGGCGCCCAACGTGGTCTACCGGGTGGTCAACGACGACGGCACCGAGGCGATCGTCACCAACCCCAGCGAGTTCCCGTCCGGCGGCAAGATCGCCGACGTGTACGAGCCGATCGTGCGTTCGACGATCCTGACCCCGAGCGAGTACATCGGCGCGATCATGGACCTCTGCCAGGGCCGCCGGGGCACCCTCAACGGCATGGACTACCTGTCCGAGGA
>JAWWOM010000112.1:0-7197 GCA_033851655.1 Frankiales bacterium | reverse complement strand
TGGTCGGCGACGTCGAGGGCCTCGATGCCGGCGGCTTCGCCAAGGCCGCGGCCGCGGCCAAGGCCGGCTGCCCGGTGAGCAAGGCGCTCACCGGGACCACGATCACCCTGGACGCCTCGCTCGCCTGACCCCCTGCGGGGCCCCGTACTTGCCCGCCCATAGCGTCGCTATCGACGTTTCAACCCCGGTTGCCCGCCGATAGCGGCGCTTTCGCATGCCCTCAGCAGGCGGCGGACGCGACCCTGGTCAGCGCCTCCTGGACCAGGTCCTCGGCGAGCTGCCGGTCCCCGGTCAGCAGATGGGCCGTACGGGCAAGCGAAGGCGATCGGGCCACGACGAATTCACGGAACCCTGCCGAGCCCTGGTCCAGCGTCACCCCCACGCCCGTCTACACGCTGATCATCGGCCGGAGGGGTGGAACCTGAGCGGATCCGCTTGACCCGGGAGCGGCGGAGCCCTAATCTTCTTATTTGTTGGGTTTCCCGACGAACACCCACGGAGTTGAGAGAGGGCCCACCATGGACCGTCCGAGCAGCCGCAGCTTTGCGGCCACGCGGGCTGACCACGGCACCGTCCGGCGGAACAACCTCTCGCTCATCGTCCGCACCTTGCGCGATGCCGGCCCGCGGTCGCGGGCGCGGCTAGCCGACGAGACCGGGCTCAACAAGGCCACCGTCTCCAGCCTGGTCGCCGAGCTCGTGGACCGGGGACTCGTCGACGAGGGCGAGATGCAGCGCGAGGGCGTCGTCGGCCGGCCGGGCCAGATCGTCGGCCTCAACGGCCAGCGGGTCGCCGGCATCGGCCTCGAGCTCAACGTGGACTACGTGGCGGTCATCGCCCTCAGCCTCCGTGGCGACACCCTGGTCTCGCGCCGGCTCCCGCTCGACGCCCCAGCGGTCGGCCCGGAGCGGGTGCTCGACGGCATGGCCGAGCTGCTCGGCGAAGTGGTCGAAGCACTGGCCGAACAGGGTACGGAGACCGCCGGCGTCACGGTCGCGATCCCGGGGCTGATGGACGTCGACCGGGGCGTGCTGACCTATGCGCCCAACCTCAGCTGGCGGGACGTCCCGGTGGTCGACGCTCTCAACGATCGGCTGGGCCGCCGGGACATTGCGATCCGGGTCGACAACGATGCCAATCTTTCGGCGCTGGCGGAGTACGCGGACGGCGCTGATGCCGGTACGGCGGACCTGGTCTACCTCACCGGTGAGGTCGGCGTCGGCGGTGGGGTGATCGTGAGCGGTGAGCTGCTCCGTGGCGCTGATGGGTTCTCCGGTGAGGTGGGGCACATGTCGTTGGACCCGGCCGGGCACCTGTGCGGCTGCGGCCGGCGCGGCTGCTGGGAGACCATGGTCGGCCTCGGCGCGCTGCTCCGGATGGTCGCCGGCCCCGAGGATCCCGTACGCAATCCTGAGCTGGACCTCGAGCAGCGGCTGGAGCTGCTGCACGAACGGGCCAGCCAGGGTGACGCCCCGACTCTTGAGGCGCTGCAGCAGATCGGGCGCGGCCTCGGCGTCGGCGCCTCGATCCTGGTCAACGTCTTCAACCCGGGCGTGATCGTGCTCGGCGGCTACTTTGCCGTGCTCGGCGAGTTCCTTCTCAAGCCGATGAGCGACGAGCTCCGGGCCCGGGTGATCGCAGGGGCTCCCTGCCGGGTCTCCTTGTCCCGCTTGGGCTTTACGGCCGCGGCCCGCGGCGGGGCCCATGTGGCCCTGGACGCGATCCTCGGCGACCCGACCCTCGTGCCCGTCCTGCAGTCCCAACGAGACGCATCGGCCAACCCCTAGACGCAAGCCTGAACCTGCCGTACCCCGACCATCCGTAGCAGTGAGGATCACGACGATGAGCGACTACACCCCCACCAAGGACGACCACTTCACGTTCGGTCTGTGGACCGTCGGCTGGCGGGGCGTCGACCCGTTCGGTGTCGCCACGCGGCCCGACCTCGACCCAGTCGAGTCGGTGCACCGGCTCGCCGAGCTGGGCGCCTACGGCGTGACGTTCCACGACGACGACCTGATCCCGTTCGGCTCGACCGCTGCGGTCCGTGAGGAGAAGATCAAGCGGTTCCGGGCCGCGCTGGACGAGACCGGCCTGGCCGTCCCGATGATGACCACCAACCTGTTCACCCACCCGGTGTTCAAGGACGGCGGCTTCACCTCCAACGACCGTGACGTACGCCGCTTCGCGCTGCGCAAGGTGCTCACCAACATGGACCTGGCCGCCGAGCTCGGTGCCACGACCTACGTCTGCTGGGGCGGCCGCGAGGGTGCGGAGTCCGGCGCCGCCAAGGACGTGCGGGCCGCGCTGGACCGCTACCGCGAGGGCATCGACGTCATGTGCCAGTACGTGATCGATCGCGGCTACGACATGAGGTTCGCCATCGAGCCCAAGCCGAACGAGCCCCGCGGTGACATCCTGCTGCCCACGATCGGCCACGCGATCGCGTTCATCGACCGGCTGCAGTATCCCGACATGGTGGGTCTCAACCCCGAGGTCGGGCACGAGGAGATGTCCAACCTCAACTTCGCCCACGGCATCGCGCAGGCGCTGTGGTGCGGCAAGCTGTTCCACATCGACCTCAACGGGCAGAACGGGCCGAAGTTCGACCAGGACCTGCGCTTCGGTGCCGGCAACGTCAAGAACTCGTTCTTCCTCGTCGACCTTCTGGAGAACAGCGACTACACCGGGCCGCGGCACTTCGACTTCAAGCCGCCGCGTACCGAGGACATCTCCGGGGTCTGGGAGTCCGCTGCCGGCTGCATGCGCAACTACCTGATCTTCAAGGAGCGCTCTGCCTCGTTCCGGGCGGACCCGGAGGTGCAGGAGGCACTCAAGGCCGCGCGCGTCGGGGAGCTGTCGGTGCCGACGTTCACCCCCGGGGAGTCCCTCGAGGACTTCCGTAAGGAGGAGTTCGACCCGGAGGCCGCTGCACTGCGCGGGTTCCACTTCGAGCGGCTCGACCAGCTGGCGATGGACCACCTGCTCGGGGTCCGCTGACCGGTGCCGGTGCCGGGGGCGGCCGTCCGGTTCGGCCGCCGCCGGGCGCCCCGGTGTCCGGGAGTCCTGCGGACCCCTAGGCGACGACCAGGCACAGCGCGAATCCGTCGTGGCCCTTGCTGCCCACGGTCTGCACCACCGTCGCCTCGACCCGGGGCTCCGCCGCCACGGCCTCGGCGAAACGGCGCGAGCCCTGCACGCGCTCGTCGGCGTGGTCGGCGTGGATCACCTCGCCACGCCGCACCACGTTGTCGCAGATGATCACACTTCCCTTGCGGGTCAGAGACAGTGCCCGCCGGAAGTAGTTGGGGTTGTTCGGCTTGTCAGCGTCGATGAACACCAGGTCGTACGGGCCCTCGCCGGCGTCGATCATCGCGTCGAGCGAACCCAGCGCCGCTCCCACCCGGATCTCCACCTTGTCGCCGAGGCCGGCCAGGTCGATGTTGGCGCGGGCGACGTCGGCGTGCTTCCGCTCGTACTCGAGGGTGACCAGGTGCCCGCTCTCGGGCAGCGCCCTCGCCAGCCAGATCGTGGAGTAGCCGCCGAGGGTGCCGACTTCGAGAATGCTTGCGGCACCGTGGATGCGGGCCAACAAGTTGAGCAGCTTGCCCTGGTTGGGTGCGACGGCGATCGGCGGCAGGCCCGCGGCCGCGCTGTTCGCGAGCACCGCCTCGAGCACGGGATCCGCCGGCATCATGGCCTCGGCGAAGTAGTCGTCGACGGCGGTCCAGGTGTCTTGGCTCATCGGGGCTTCCTCTCGTCGAGCAGGAGCGGCGTCGCTCGACTCATCATCTCTCCGTCGCCGGTCGCCTGGAGGGTGATGCTGGTCACCCTCCTGGCCCCAAGACTGTCCGAACCTCCGGCTAGCGTCGGCCCGTCGGACGCACCGGTCGAAAGGAGCTCGTGATGCCCGCCTTGCAGGAGCCGCAGGTGTTCGCCCTCGCTGATCGGGCGCTCGCGGCGGTGGTCGCCCAGATCCGTGACGAGCAGTGGTCGATGGTGATGCCGGAGTCCTTCCGGACCCGGGTGCAGGATCGCCGACCGACGCTCTACGAGATCGTCAACTATCACGCCTATGACGACGCCTGGGTGCCCGACGTGCTGGCCGGCCGGACGATGGCCGAGGTCGGCGTCGACAAGCACAAGGGCGACCTGCTCGGCGAGGACCGCAGGGCCGCGTTCCGTGCCATCGTCGACCGCGCGGTCGCGGCGGCGGAGTCGCTGGACGACCTGGACCGCACGGTGCACCTGTCCTTCGATGACTACACCGCGCGGCAGTTCCTCTGGCAGGCCAACAGCTTCCGCGGGCTGCGAGCGCATGACCTCGCCACCGTGATCGGGGTCGACGCGGACCTGCCGCCCGAGCTCGTCCTGGGCCTGTGGGAGGAGCTGAGCCCGGTCGCCGAGGAGTGGCGGGCGATCGGGATCTTCCAAGCTGCGGTCCCGGTTGCCGAGGACGCGCCGCTGCTCGACCGACTGCTCGGCCTGACCGGGCGCGACCCGGTCGGCTGAGGCTCAGAACCAGGTGTTGCACCAGGGGGTGACCTCGGACAGGAACATCAGGTCGGCCCGGCTCAGCGCGCCGGGGGTGTGTTCGGTGACCCCGCCGCCGCTCGCGAGGTTGCGCAGCCGCGTCCCGCCGACGTAGGCGGCGCCGAGCGCGTACGCCGGCAGGGTCAGGTCGGCCGGAGCGTCGGTGCGCGAGCAGCTGGCTCCGTCGGGTCCTCCGTCGAGCAGGTACCGGCCCTCCGCGTGCCCGTGCGGGTCGGTCACCTGCACGACGAGCGCGCCCGCGACTCGATAGCTGCGAGCCGACAGTGCCTTGGCAACGTCGAGGATGCGCAGCCAGACCATGTCGTCCTGGTGGTCCCTGGTCATGGCGCGGCCGTCCTGCAGCAGCCACCGCAACGGCTCATCAACGCTGCGGTCGGCTGCCTTGACCCGTACGACGTTGTCCATCTCGGCGCAGAAAGCCCACAGCGCCGCGTACGCCGCCGGGGTCGCGGCAACCAGGTCGTGCACGGTGAGCGTGCAGTCCGGCTGCATCCCCTGCCACGCGTCGTCGACGTCGTAGTGCAGGTAGCCGTCGGGTCTGCCCTCTGTGTCGCGCCGCAGCGCGCAGTAGCCCTTCGGCGGCTCGAAGCCGGGCGGCCCGACATTGAGCCCGAGGGTCCGGTCGACCAGCTCCGGCTGCCGCTTGATGGCACCGACCTGACCGGCGCGGAACCGGTCGAAGATCGCGTCGACCTGGGCCCGCAGCTCGGCCGGTTTGACGATCTCGATGCTGCCGGTGCCGGCAAGGCGGGCGACCTCGGGGCGCAGGGCGAAGCCTTCGGTGCTGACGGTGTACGACGCACCCTCCGTCGCCGGCCCGTAGCCGTACCGGCCGTAGATCAGCCAGCGCGCCGCGATGAGGATGCTGACCGGGTCGCCCCGCTCGGCTGCCTGCGCGAGCGAGGCCGACATCATGCCGTTGAGCGAACCGCGTCTGCGGTGCGTCGGCAGCACCGCCACGTTGGTCACCGCATCGGCGGCGACCTGGGCGCCGCCCGGGACGGTGATCTCGTTGCCGAAGCTGCGCAGCGTAGCCACCGGCCGACCGTTGTCGAACGCCGCCCAGCAGCGGTCGAGGTCGACGAACGGCCGCTTCCACCGCGAGCCGGTGTCCGGCGGGATGTGGCTGAAGAAGGCGACGGAGTTGGTCGTCTGCCACGCTTCGAACTCGTCCTCGGCGACGGTCCGGATGTCAAAGCCCATGCCGGAGAACCTACGCCCGGATCGGTTCGGGACGCTGGCCAATTTCGGTCCACGCTCAGGCGGGCGCTGGCAGCCGGACCTCGAACCGGCAGCCGACGTGCTCGTTGACGACGTCGATCCGGCCGTCGTGCGCGTCGACGATCCCGCGCACGATCGCCAGCCCGAGCCCGGCGCCCGTGTCGACGCCGGGCGTCCGGGCCGACTCACCGCGGTAGCCGACCTCGAACAGCCTCGGCAGATCGGCGGCGGGGATGCCACCGCAGGCGTCGGTGACCCGCAGGTACGGGACCCCGTCGTCCCCGACCCCGTACCCGACCTCGACCGTGCCGTCGCTCGGCGTGTGCCGGATCGCGTTGGTCACCAGGTTGCGCAGCGCGCGGCCCATCTGGCCGACATCGACCGCGACGAGCGCATCGTGCCCGGCGACGCCGGTGAGCTGCACCCCGCGCGTGCGTGCGATCGGGTCGGCGTTGGCCAGCGCGTCGGAGACCAGGTCGCGCAGCATCACCGGGGTCATCGTGAGCGCGAGCTGACCGACGTGGATCCGGGACAGCTCGAACAGGTCGTCGACCATCGCGGCCAGCCGGTCGGACTCCACCCGGATCTGCCGGTGGTACCTCGCCCGCCCCGCCTCGTCGTCGACGACGCCGTCCTCGAGCGCCTCGGCCATCGCCCGCAGCCCGGCCAGCGGGGTGCGCAGGTCGTGCGAGACCCAGGCGACCAGGTCCCGACGGCTGCTCTCCAACGCCCGCTCCCGGGTACGGGACTCGGTCAACCGCGCCTGCATGGCGACGAGCTCTTCGCTGAGCAGTGAGAGCTCGGACGTCGCCGGCATCATCGAAGGCGACGGCGCGCCCTCGTCGCCGATCTCACGCAGCGCCCCGGCCAGCACGTTGCTGCCCATGGTGAGACTGCGGCCGAGGAGGTACGCGACCACCAGCCCGGCTGCCAGGCTCAGCCCGAGCACCACCAGCAGGACGCGGTAGGCATGGCCGGACACCAGCATCAGCTGACCGATGACGCCCGTACCCACGGCGACCACGACCGAGGCGGTGACCGCGACCACGACCAAGGACGCGAGCACAGAACGCTTGCGCAGCAGCCGAAGTGCGGCCGCGCCGGCGACCGCCGTCGCTGCCGCTGCGCCACCGACGACGAGACCGATCTCGCCGGCGTCGTGGGCCGCGATCATGCCTGCTGCTCGTACCGGTAGCCGACGCCCCACACCGTGGTGATGCGCTTCGGCGCCGCAGGGTCGTCCTCGAGCTTCTCGCGCAGCCGCCGGACGTGCACGGTCACCGTGGAGTGGTCGCCGAACGACCAGCCCCACACCTCGGCGAGCAGCTCGGACCGACCGAATGCGCGGCCTGGGTGCCGCAGGAAGAAGGCCAGCAGGTCGTACTCCCGGCCGGTCAGCGGCAACGACTCGCCCCGCAGCCG
>JAWWOM010000043.1:0-24512 GCA_033851655.1 Frankiales bacterium | reverse complement strand
CATCATTTTGTGAGCGTGTCACGGGCGAAGTAGGCCGTCGCCCGACGCAGGATCTCGACTTCCTGCTCGAGCTGCCGGTTCCGCTTACGCAGCTCCCGCACTTCCGGGGTGTCCTCGCTGCCGGCTGCCGGCTGGCGGCCCGGCGGTGGTGCGTCCGTCCTCCCGGTCAGCGATCTTCAACCAGCGGGCAAGGCACGACTCGGAGACACCGAAGCTACGGGCGACCTGCGCGATCGACTGGTCGCCCTGCCGGGCGACCGCGACCACATCGCGACGGAACTCCAAGGGATAAGCAGGAGGCATGACGAACATCCTTCCAAGCGAGGACGCATCCTCACAGGCAAGGAGTCAACTCAACTCTGGGCAGACCCTCTCCTCCTCAACCGCCCGCAGGGTCGAGGGTCGAAAGTCCCAACCCGCCCGATCGGCGACCGCGACCGGTGACTTGCCGTTCCGGACGACTACCCGGTCCTCCTGGACGAGCTCAAGGCGCGGATCCGTTCCGCTCAGGGCCAGCGCGCAACGATCGGCGAACGCTCAGCTCCTTGACCTGTACTGGAGCATCGGGACTGCCGTTCGGGAGCGGGCAACAGGACACCGGCTGGGGTGCCAAGGTCGTCGACCAGCTCGCCGATGACCTGCACCTCGAGTTCCCCGACATGTCCGGCCTGAGCCGTCGCAACCTGTACTACATGCGGTGCTTCGCTGCGGCATGGCCAGTTGTGCCACACGCTGTGGCACAAATGCCGTGAGGGCGCGTGCGGCTGCTGATGGACAAGCTGGACGACCGGGACTGGTACGCCGAGCAGGCCGTAGCCGGCGGCTGGTCCCGAAACGTGCTGCTCAACCAGATCCAGGGCCACGCCCGCCAGCGCCAGGGCGCTGCCCCCTCGAACTTCGCTGCCACCTTGAGCGCCGAGGACTCCGAGCTCGCGGCCGCGCTCGCCAGGGACCCGTACGTCTCGACTTCCTCGGGTTCTCTGGTCAGGTCGCCGAACGCGACCTCGAGCAGGCCCGGGTCACCCAGCTGCAACGGACCCTGCTCGAACTCGGGGTCGGGTTCGCCTTCGTCGGCCGTCAGGTCCACCTCGGGGTGGGCGGCGACGACTACTACCTTGACCTGCTGTTCTTCCACATCCCACAGGTCCGCTACGTCGTCGTCGAGCTCCAGATCGGGAAGTTCGAGCCCGAGTTCGCCGGCAAGCTCGGCTTCTACGTCGCCGCCGTCGACGACCTACGTCGCGACCCGGCCAAGCATGCCCCGACCGTCGGCATCCTGATGTGCGCCGACCGCAACGACACAGTCGTCCGCTACGCCCTGCGCGGCACCGTCCAACCGATGGCGGTGGCCAGCTACACCTACGACGCGCTTCCAGCCGCGGAGCAGGCGGCCTTGCCGACCGCCGAGCAGGTCACCGCCGCCCTGAGCTCACCGCTCCGCGTGGCCGGCCATCAGGTAACCGTGGCGGAGTACCTGGCCGAGGTCGCGCCCCAGGCCGGCGCCCAGCTCGACCTGGACGGGTGACGCTCGTCCGCCGGGACACGGGTCGCCTGGGACCGCCGACCACCTCGGCTACGGCGTTCAGCCTCCGCGCGGAGGCAGGGCCCGTAGAGGCGCCTCGCGGCCGGGTTGTCACCCACCGCGACCCAGCTGCCGGTGAGCGAGGTGGTCGCCATGGCGTTCGCTGTCGCAGCCTCCAGCTTCTGCCCGCTGCTGTTGCTCGGCATCTGGTGGCGCGGGCTCACCTACACCGGCGCGATGGCCGGGCTGCTGCTCGGTGGCGGCAGCGCCGTGGTGGCGGTGTCGCTACGGATCGCCGGGTGACGTCGGCCGGGTTGCGCTGTCGGGTCACCAGGGAGACGCCGATCATCGTGGCGAACGCCAGCGGCACGGTGATGGCGGCCGGCTGGGCGAGCAGCGCTGACCGCCAGCCCGGTGGCGCGTACCCGTGATGCTGCGAATGCACGCACCGGAGCTGAGGACCGGCGCCTCGGCGTAGTGCTCACGACGCCGGCGGCCCCGCCGCGAAGCGCGACCGCCGGCTCCCGTGACCTACGGAGCAGCAACCAGAGCGTTGACGTAGGCGGGGCCTGCGGGCACGCCCCATCCCGTTGTCAGGTCGTAGCCGGCCAGGGTCGGGTAGCCAGGCACGGGGTCGGGCACGACGACACCGTCAGCGCCGATGTCCCACACCCGGTTGGTGTTCAGGTGCCCGCTCGGTGTGGTGCCGTACGTCAACGGCACGACGTCGTTGAAGGCAGTCGCGCGCGGGAAAGCGGTCCCGTAGATGACCTGGTCGACGTTGCCCAGCGGCGCCTTGTGGGCAAGTGCCCGCTGCTGGTTGGCCACGGCGGTGAGAGCGGCAACCTGCGGCGAGGAGGCCGAAGTGCCGCCGTAGAGGTGCCAGCCGACCCGGTCGAAGCCGGGGAAGAACGACGTGTACACGAGCACACCGCCGTTGACCGAGGAGTTCCACGCGAGGTCGGGCACGCCGCGGTGACCGCCCACGATCGACGAGACGCCCTGCTGGAACGCCGGCCGCCCGTACACGGTCGAGAGTCCGCCACCGGTGACCAGACCGGCCCAGGCCTCGTTGTCCACCGGCTCGGTGCTGCCGCCGGTGTTCCAGGCGAAGTAGTCAGGGTTCAGACTGCCGTCGGCCAGGAAGGGCATGTCACTGGTGGGGTCCCAGGTCCAGCCGTACTGGAGCTGGGTGCCGCCGACGCTGGTGACGTAGGGCGACACGTTCGGGTACGACACCTGCGGGTCGGCGCTGGTCGCGGTCTGCCGGTGAGCCCGCGTCACGCCGATCGAGCCGTTGTCGCCTGACGAGGAGAAGAACGAGTCACCCTTGGCGACACCCTTGGCGAAGGTCGAGTCGAACTTGGCGAACTGCGTCGCGGCTGCCGACGGACTGCCGAACGCGGACTCGTCGGTGCCGAAGGACATGGAGAAGACAGTGCCGCTGGGGAAGCGGCCGATCGCAGTATCGATCGCCTTCATCAGGTTGGGCAGGCCGGGCACGCCCTGGGTCTCCGCCGGAGGAACGGCGAGCAGAACGATGTGCGCCGCCGGAGCCAGCGCGTACGACCACTCGATGTCCAGATTGGCCTCGCCGGCCCAACCCTCGGCCGCGGCAATGCCGGACTGCGACTTGTCCTGTCCGTTCACCGTTCCGGTCGGGAAGCCCGGTTGGCCCTGCGGGAACCACTGCTCGAAGCTCGGCGCCGGCCCCCCAAACGTGGACGCGAAGGAGGCGAGGTCATCAGCAGCCGTCGGGCTACCGTACGAGTCCACCAGGACCACCGTCTGTCCCGCGCCCTCGCTGCTGGAGGCGGTCAGGGCCGGCAGCCCGTGCGCCGCCCGGATCTGGTTGGGTGTGTAGCAGTGGTAAAAGGCGTAGGAGTGCACAGGCGCCGGCGAGACGCAGGCCGGTGGGACTCCGGTAGAGGCCGACGTTGCCGGTGTGTCCGGCGCCTGCACCGCGAACGGCACCACCGCCGGGATCGAGCCAGCCACCTGGCTGAGCGGCGCCAGCAGCGCCGCGCCGAAAGCAACGGCCGAAGCCGCACCGACCACTCTTCGCATCATTTTCCCTGCCTCCCTGGGATCACCAGGCTGGATTCGCACCTGGAGTACGGGCGCAACCCTCGTCATACCGCAGTTCGCCCCAGCAGCGCCAGAGGGGGAGCTGACCGTAGACGCTGGAGCGCCCAGGTAGACGCCGCGGGGAACCGCACGACGTTCACCTGGGACGCCACCACCGGTACCTCCACCACAACGTTCCCGGGTGGTGGCAGCACCATCGACCTCTACCATGGCAATATGCTGGGTCCGTCACACCGACGCGGATGGTGACATCACTTGTAGCGCTGGTTAGCGGCTGACCGTTGACCGGCTCGCCTAGCTGGCCGGTGTCCGGTGTTGGCGTGATGTTCCGGAACTGACCGGGGGTGCGCAGGGTCGATGATGGCGAGGCCTACCAAGCACGCGGCTCTCGTGCCGGTGCTCGCGACTCTCGATCAGGCGGCGCTCGGCGGCTACCTGCGGTAACGGGTCGGATGTCGAACTCGTCCTAAGGGTTCGCCCGTTTCCGGAGGCCGTCTTGGTCGACAGGTCACCAAGGTCGTCGAGGAGCGAGTGTGCGCCCAATGGGCCGAACCAGCGTTAGCAGCTCGGCCGGAGGTCGTACTTCTGGGTCTCGAGTCGCCTTTCTACCAATAGGTGCCTCGCTCGTAAGAGTCCGCAAATGTCCCGCAATCAGGTTCCTATGAATCTGAGATAGAGATGAGTCCCATCGGCGCAACGCTGAGCGAGATGCGCAAGCGCATCCGCGACTTCTCGCTTTACCTGAAAGTCGAAAATCATCATTTCTTCCAGGAATACGCGGGCTTGCCGCTTGTTGAAGTACGTGTCCCCGAACGGATCGATAAAGCGCAGACAAGCCGTTTGCGTTCGGGCGGCTGCTTCCAGCACGTCAAGAGTCCATGGCACGGAAACGGTTTCAATCTCATTGCCAACTTCGTCTTGCAGGCGTATACGCATTAGTCCCACCCCGGATACATCGTAGCCAGCGTGCCATTTGACTCGGTGACGACCGTAAACAACTTCGTGGGCGCCCTCCGGTATCGACTCCGATGATGACCCGCATCAGCCACCCGACGCAGGCGCCCGTCGGACTGCTCAGAGCACCTCGAGGGGTGATCCTGGGCGATTTCAATCATGTCATCGAGGTCTACGCCCGGGTCCCACGCGGAATCATCCTTGGTCCACTCGGCCCCTCCTGCGTAGTGCCTTCTTGCAACGTGCACCAACGCTGACTCGGTCGTGGTGATGCCGGTCTGGTATATGTCATCATCGCACGAGCCTCCATCAGGCGGATTGGTCGGCGGCTTAGGCGGCTTGGTCGGGTCGTCCCCGGCAAGCGTCGCGAACCCACCCGCGGCAAGCAGTACGGCTGCGACTACGGCTCTACCCTCTAGACCTTCCAGCGCACGGGATCAGGTGACAGGTGATCGCCTTCGGCTGCGTTGTCGAGTCCAGTGTGTCAGGCGGCGGGCCGCTGAACTCGACGACGTGACCGCCGCGTGCCGTGAGGCGGGGGTGTCCCGCAAGACGTACTACGACTGGCTGGACAAGGCGACCCGCTACGGCATGGCGGCGTTGATGCCGAAGGACCGCCGGCCGCCGGTGATGCGCAACGCGATGAGCGCGGCCGAGGTCAGCGCGATCCTCGCCACGGCGGTGGCCAACCCCACCCTGGGCTCCCGGCAGCTGGTCGACCTGCTGGCGGCCCGAGGGGTGTCCCGGTCCGCCTCCGGGGTCCAGAAGGTGCTGCGCCGCCACCAGCTGGGCACCCGCCGTCAGCGGGTCGCGGCGTTGGCGTCGTTGACCGCGGCGGGCACCGGGCAGCTCACCGACGCGGCGTTGGAGGGCCCGTTCGGGTTCTGCCTGGCCGCGACCGACCCAGGCCAGGTCGTGTGCCTGGACACGTTCTACGTCGGGGAGCTCAAAGGCGTCGGCCCGGTCTACCAGCTGACCGCGATCGACACCGCGACCCGGTGGCCGGTCGCCACCCTGATCATCGGGGACAAGACTGCGGTCGCGGCAGCGGCGTTCCTCGACCACGTCACGGCCCAGCTCGCCCGCCTCGACGTGCCACTGGCCGGGGTGCTCTCGGACAACGGGCCGGAGTTCACCGGCCGCGGGTTCCAAGACCACGCCGCCGAGCTCGGCCTGACCCATCACCGGATCCCACCGCGCAGCCCGAACCACAACAGCGTCTGTGAACGGGTCCAAGGCACCGTCCTGCAGGAGTTCTACCGACCGTTCTTCCACCGCGCCCGCATCGACCGGGTCGCCGACCTCGAGACCGCGTTGCAGACCTGGATCAACGACTACAACACCCGCCGCCGCAACCACGGGAACTACATGCGAGGCCGCAGCCCACGACAAGTCCTGACCCAGCTCCAAGCCCGCAACGCCGCCTGACACACTCAAAGCTGACCACGCAACCGAGGCGATCACCTGTCACCCCATCCCGTGCTCCGGAAGCACTAGACGGCGAGCTTCCGGGCCGGTTATCTGGCTCTGTAACAGCGAGTTGTCGAGGTCGTCGCTTTCGCCTTGTACAAGATCGACTTCTTCGATCGAACCTGTGAAGTGGCCGAGGTCATCCACGTTCGTGGCCGGGGTTGTCGCCGGCGTAGGTGTAGTGGTTGTAGCCGGTGGTGCCGGGGCCGCCGACGGTGTAGCTGTCGGTTTGGAGGAACTGGCCGTAGGCGGGGTTGTACTCGCGAGCCTGCAGGTTGACGGCGCCGCCGATGTCCGAAGCGGCGCCGGTGTAGCCGAACGACGTCGCGGTGCCAGTGGAGGTGCGCAGCTGCCCGTACGGGTCGTAGGACGCCGTCCCCGAGACGGCACCCGTGGAGTCGGTGAGCGCCCGGATGGTGCCTTGCGCGTCGCTGGCCGCGTAGCTTGTGCCAGCCGCGGTGGTGTCGGCGAGCAGGTTGCCGGTGGTGTCGCGGGTGTAGCGGTGTCCGGTCTCGGCGAGGACCGCGGGTAGGTCCGAGGCCACGTCGAGGACCAGCTTGGAGGTGGTACCGCTGGTGGTGACCGGGACCCGGTTTCCGTCGGCGTTGACGGTGTAGGTAGCGGCCGTGCCGCCGATAGTGGCTGCGGTCAGCGCCCCGGCCGCGTTGTAGGAGTACGTGTCGCCGCCGGCGGTGGTCAGGTTCCCGTCGCCGTCCATTGCTACCGTCGTGGTGCCGACCTTCGAGAGCCCACCGGCCGCGTCATACGTGTACCCGGCGCTGGTCGACCCGGAGGTTGTCGACGTCCGGTTCCCTGCCGCGTCGTAGGAGTACGACAGGGCGGGGGCGCCGCCGCCGGTCGCGTTGGTGAGTCGGTTGTTGGCATCCAGGCTGGGCGAATTCTGGCCATCGACGCAACAACAATGGGGGGAGCTGTTGTGAGATATAGATACTCCGTGGAATCCGAGATGGGTATTGTTGCTGGTCAGGCGGCGTGTCCGGCGGCGCGGAAACAGGCTGCGGGGGGTTCGGTAGCCGGGGGTTTTGCGTGGCCGGTCGTTGAGCAGGCGCGTCACGGTGGTGACGCGTTTAACATTATGCCGGCACAGGTCGGTGATCTTGGCCCAGGCCCTGGGCGGCGAGGTCGTCAACGCCGACTCGATGCAGCTGTACGGAAAGAACTGTCTGGCGAGGCCGTTGAAGTTCTCGTTCGCGCCGCGTTGCCAGGGGCTGCTGCGTTCGGCGAAGTAGACGGCCAGCCCACTCGCCGCGGCGAACTCCTGGTGGCGGGCCATCTCGCTGCCCTGGTCCCAGGTCAGGGTCCGCCTCAGGTGCGCCGGCATCCCGGCGAACGCGTCGACCAGGGCCGCCTTCACGGTCAGCGCGGTGTGGTCGACGGGCAGGTTGATGATGAGGCCGTAGTGGGTGACCCGCTCCCGCAGCGTGATCATCGCCGACCTCGAGTCCAGCCCGATGACGAGATCTCCCTCCCAGTGCCCCGGCTGCACGCGGTCCGCCACCTGCTGCGGCCGGTCCTGGATCATCGTCATGTTGCGCACCGGGCCGCCCTTCGCCGCCCGGGTGAGGTAGCGGGCCCGGCGCAGCTTGCGACCGGTGCGCAGCTTGGCGGTGTAGCGGAGGTGCAGGCTCTGCGCACCGGGCACCAGCAGCGCCCGGTAGATGCTCTCCGCGCAGACCCGCCGTGACCGGTCCCACGGGTGGGTGGCCTTCAGCCAGCCGGCGACCTGCTCCGGGGACCAGTAGCAGTTCAGCTTCCGCTGCACCACCGCCCGCAGCCGCGGGTCGCCGGCCAGCTTCGACTCCCGCGGCCGCTCCCGCTGCCGCTGCGCGGCCTCATCCGCCTGGTGCGGTAGGTAGTCCCCGTTCTCGTCGCGGTGCCGGGCCAACTCCCGGCTGACCGTCGACGGTGACCGGCCCAACCGGCCGCGATCGCCACCTGGGTCAGCCGCTGGCGCAGCAGGTCGGCCAGCAGCAGCCGCTCGTGCAGCAGCAGGTAACGGCCGACAGGTGCAGGACGGGCCGGAGCCTCGCCGCGGCGGAAGGTCCGGCGAGCGGTGGCAGGATGCATACCCAGCATCTTGCAGGTCTCCGCGAGCGAGACGCCGTCATGCACCAGCTTCCAGAACGCGGCGAGCCGCGCCGCTGACGCCACGGTGTTCCCGTGCGGGGCCAACGCCGCCGTGACGTGCCGGGCGCTGTCCTGAGCGGCAGCGAGCCGGGTGGCACGCTGCTCCCGCTCCTCGGCCCGCAGCAGCGCCCGACGCCTGCCTTCCCACTTCTCCACCCGGGCGGGCCCGAGACGCAGCACCCGTCCGGCCGAGCACGGCGTGTGACCCTCGTCGCGGAGCTGCCGGTAGCGCCGCTCCCAGCACCGGTAAGTCGTGGAGTGGGTGAACTGCACCGTTTCCACCGCCTCCAGGATCGTCGCCCCGGCGTCGAAGCAGGCCCAGAACGCCGCCTCCTGTTCAGCCGGCGCCCGGCGGTGATGGCGTCGCTCGTCACCGTGGCCACGAGAAGCCCGGACCTGGTCCCACTCCGGCATCCGTGGCGAGGAGTAGCCGAGCTTGGATTTGGCCTCGACCAGGCTCAGCCCTGCAGCGCGCAATTCGTCGTACTCCTCCCGCAAGAATCGAAGAACAATGCGATGGTCCACACCAGCGGCCCGACCCGCCTTCTTGAGACTCGCACCAGCACGCAAAGCCGCCAAAGCACGAAGCCCGGCTGGAGAATCACGACGGATGTACATGATCAACGCCTCCCGACAAGGACGTTGCGTCGATCCCTAGAGCCCAGGGGGCGCTGAACGGGAGGCTGCGGCCCCGGCGGGCTAGCCCTTGCCCGCGTCCTGGGGCTCAGGTCCCCCCGACCCGGTGAGCGGCTGATCGGCGTGACCTGGACGGCCAGAGGTCGAGGTCAAGGGCATCTTCGAGCAGCAGGATCGTCACGCTGTCGGGCCAGGCGTGACCCTTGACGGTGCCGCGACTTGAACCGCGGGAACCTCGCAGCGGCCAGCCAGGAAGGACTGGTGGCGTTGGCCGCGGCCTGGATGCCGTAGAGGAACGACCACGTCGGGTGGTCGCCGGTCCACGGCGGCACGGTCGAATTCGCAGCCGTCCAGCTCTTCGCCAGCGTGAAGTACGTCAGCGGTCGTACCCGGTCGGCTTTCGGGATGTCGTAGCTGCCCTCGGCGGCCCACTGGTCGGCGTTCGCCTTGATCCGCGCGACCGCCCAGTTGTGCGCGAACCGGCGGGCAGCCGCGGCGCGCAGCAACATGCCGGCCTGGACGTCGTTGACGTCCAACCGCACCCGCACCGCCGACTGACCCATGCCCACCATGGTGCCGGTCAGGTGGGACAGATCATCACACTGTCACCGTAAGCGGGGGCCAGCCCCCAGGGCGCGGGAGGTCGCGGAACAGCCGGCCCTCGAGCAGCTCCGGGTCCATACGCAGGAACGCCGGCCGGGGGGAGCCGGCGGACGACCACTCGCCGGCTCCCGCCAGGGCCACGACCGTTGCCGGGTTGTCGACCGCCCGGGCGTTGCCCACGCAGGTCACCGACCAGGACCGCCCATCGAGCCCGCCGGAGTGGTCGGCCTGGAAGGCCACCACCGCATTGCGCATCGGTGCCAGCTCCGGTGCACCCTCGTCGATGCGCAGGACCAGCGCTTCGTCGATCACGGCATAGTCGACCGTGACGATGGCCGGCATCGCCCGCTGTGAGTAGGCGATGCGTCCGATCCCGGTGCTGCGCAGCAGGTCGAGGCACTGGGCACGGGTCAGGCGCTCAGCGCTGTTGGCGTGACCGTCCATGGCTCCATCCTCGGTAGATGCGGCGGGCCCGATCAGAGGCGAAGGTCCCGACGTGCTGACAGGCTCAACCGGTCAAGCGGGGTTGGCCACAGTCACCGTCACCGGCGGGGGTGCGGTGTCACCGTGGATGACCAGCACGGGGCAGCCCGCATGCTCGGCGACCGCTGCACTCACCGAACCGAGCATCAGGCCGGCGAATCCTCCGTGCCCCCGGCTGCCGACGACGATCATCTGAGCCGACTTGCCGCGAGCCAGCAGCGTTTCCGCCGCGCCTCCCTGAGCAACGGACAGTACGAGGTCGGTGGGCCGCTCGGGGCCGAAGACGTCGTCGACGGTGGCGGTCAGCAGCTTGTCCGCCGCGCCCAGGAGGTCGCCCTCACCTGGTGCTGCTCCCCAGAACGCACCTGCCCAGGCGTACGCCGGCGCGATCGGAGCCACGATGACGGCCTCGACATGCGCCCCGGTCGCGGCCGCCAGAAACTGTGCCCATCGCAACGCTCGCCGCGAGGACTCGGATCCGTCGACACCGACGAGGATGCTGCGGGAGGCGCGCTCGGTACTTGCCATGACGGGACCCTTCGGTGGGGACCCGAGATGGTCCCCGGGCCGCTTCACCCAGCCTCGCCCGGCCGCCGGACGCCCGCCCGGAGGCTTCCGTCATGGACAGCAGTGACGAACGTCCCGCCTTCAGCGCTGCGAGGGGTCCGACGCAGGCTTGGCCCGCAGCTCGGTCGCCAGGACCGCCACCTGCGTACGCCGCTGCAGGCCGAGCTTGGAGAGCACCGCCGACACGTAGTTCTTGACCGTCTTCTCGGCGAGGAACATCCGCTCGCCGATCTGCCGGTTGGTCAGGCCCTCGCCGATCAGCTCGAGGATGCGCTTTTCCTGCTCGGACAGGTCGTGCAGCGGGTCCGGCTTCTCGGCCGGCTTCCGCAACCGTTCCAGGACCCGTGCCGTGGCCCGCGGGTCGAGCAACGAGCCCCCTTCGGAGACGACCCGCACCGCTCCGATCAGGTCGGACCCGCGGATCTCCTTGAGTACGTACCCGGAGGCTCCGGCCATGATGGCGTCGAACAACGCCTCGTCGTCGGAGAAGGAGGTGAGCATCAGGCAGGCGAGGTCCGGCAGCGTCGATCGCAGCTCCCGGCAGACGGAGACGCCGTCGCCGTCGGGCAGCCGTACGTCGAGCACCGCGACGTCCGGCCGCAGCGCCGGCACCCGGGCCAGCGCCTCCGCGGCCGTCGAGGCCTCGCCGACCACCGTCCAGCCCGGTTCGGACTCGAGCAGGTCCTTGACGCCGCGCCGGACCACCTCGTGGTCGTCCAGCAGGAAGATGCGTACGGGTCGCGCCTCGTCAGCCATGACCTGACTGTCGCACGAGTCGGCGCCCCGGGTCAGCCGCTGCCGCGGGGAGCTGCCGGGCCGTTGGTCCCCGCGGTTGCTGACCTTCGGCTCCGGCGCCACGCGCCGGAGCTGCCTAGCGTCGGGTCCGGGGACAGCCATTGCCTGGGAGGCAACCATGAACGTCCTTGTCACAGCAGCCTCACGGCACGGCGCGACCGCCGAGATCGCCGAACGGATCGCCGCGACGCTGCGGGTCCGCGGGCACACGGTCGTCGTACGGGCTCCGGAAGCAGTCACGTCGCTGGACGGCTTCGACGTGGTGATCCTCGGCAGTGCTGTGTACACCGGGGGCTGGCTCAAGGCCGCCCGCGCCTTCGCCGCGCGCTTCCTCGATGACCTCAACAGGCGGTCCGTCTGGCTGTTCTCCAGCGGTCCGGTGGGTGACCCGCTGTTCCCGCAGGAGCAGCCCAAGGACGTCCCCGAGCTGCTCGCGCGCACCGGAGCCCGGGGACATCAGGTCTTCGCCGGCCGGCTCGACCCATCCGTGCTCGGCGTCGTCGAGCGGCTGGCCGTACGCGCCGTACGGGTGCCGCCTGGCGACTTCCGCGACTGGACCGCCGTGGGCGCCTGGGCGGCGCTCGTTGCCGACGCTCTCGCCGCCGCCCCCGGGGCAGCCCGGCCGGCCAGGTTCGGGAGCACACCGTGACCGGTCAGGACGACTCCGGGGCGGTCCCTCGCGGGACGAGCCACCCAGGCGAGCGGAACGCCGGCACACCGGTCCTTCGCACCTCACACCCGACGGCGACGAAGCGCCGGGTGCGCGCGGGAGGTGCGGCCCGTCACGAGCACCTCGTGCTCGCGGGGCACCACGTCGAGGTGACCGAGGACGACATCGGTGTCACCGAGCTGCACCTCGAATAGCCCGGTCGGTGCGGACGCTACGATTGCCGTCGCACACCGTGAGGGGAGCCCGTCGTGACCGACCCGATCACCGGCCTGCCCGTGGTCGGCATCGTCGGTGGCGGACAGCTCGCCCGGATGACCCAGCAGGCTGCCATCGCCCTGGGAGTCCGGCTGCGGGTGCTCGCGGACACGGCCCACGACTCCGCCGCCCTCGTCACGCCGTTCACGTCGGTCGGCAGCCACCGCTCCTACGAGGACCTCGCGGCGTTCGCGGCCGGCTGCGACGTGCTCACGTTCGACCATGAGCACGTACCACTCGAGCACCTGCTGCGGCTGGTCGCGGCGGGAGTGGTCGTCCGGCCGGGGCCGAATGCACTGCCGTTCGTCCAGGACAAGATCCGGATGCGGGAGCGGCTCGGTGCCCTCGGGGTGCCGGTCCCGGCATGGACCGTCGTCGGTCAGCCGGCCGACCTCACCACGTTCGGTGCCGAGCACGGCTGGCCGGTCGTGGTCAAGACGGCCACTGGTGGCTATGACGGCAAGGGCGTCTGGTTCCCGGCGTCGGCCGAGGAGGCGACGACGTTGCTCGCCCGGATCGCGGCCGGCGGCAAGGTCTATGTGGAGGAACGGGTCGACTTCCAGCGTGAGCTGTCGGCGCTGGTGGCCAGGTCCGCCACCGGTGAGATGCGGGTGTGGCCCGTGGTCGAGACGGTGCAGACCAACGGGGTGTGCACCGAGGTCCTGGCGCCCGCGCCCGGGCTCGACGCGCGACTGGCCGCCGAGGCGCAGACGATCGCCAACTCGGTGGCCGAAGACCTCGACGTGGTCGGGGTGATGGCGGTGGAGCTGTTCGAGGTCGGCGGGCGGCTGCTGGTCAACGAGCTGGCGATGCGGCCGCACAACTCCGGCCACTGGACGATCGAGGGTGCCCGGACGTCGCAGTTCGAGCAGCACCTCCGTGCCGTGCTCGGCTGGCCGCTCGGTGAGACGAGTCTCGCCGGCCGGGCCACGGCCATGGCCAACGTGCTCGGCGGCTCAGGCCCGGACGCCGACAACCTCGCCTGCCGACTGCCCCAGGTGCTCGCGCTCGACCCCGGGGCGCACGTACATCTCTACGGCAAGGGTGTACGGGCCGGACGCAAGATCGGTCACATCTGCGTCGTCGGTGACGACATCGCTGCCAACCGCCGCCGTGCGCGCACCGCCGCCGACCTGCTGCAAGGGGAGACCCAGTGACCGATCCGGTGGTCGGCGTGATCATGGGCAGCGACTCCGACTGGCCGACGATGGCGCCAGCTGCGCAAGCCCTTGCGGAGTTCGACATCCCGTACGAGGTCCACGTGGTCTCAGCACACCGCACTCCGCGCGACATGCTGAACTACGCCGCCGAGGCGGCCGGTCGCGGCTTGCGCGTGGTGATCGCGGGGGCCGGCGGAGCCGCACATCTGCCCGGGATGGTGGCGTCGATGACGCCGCTGCCGGTGATCGGAGTTCCCGTACCGCTCAAGCACCTGGACGGGTTGGACTCCCTGCTGTCGATCGTGCAGATGCCCTCAGGGGTCCCCGTGGCGACCGTGTCGGTCGCGGGCGCCCGCAACGCCGGACTGCTCGCTGTACGGATCCTGGCGTCGGCGGATGCCGCGTTGTTGCAGCGGATGGTCGCGTTCCAGGAGGCACTTGCGCAAACGGCGCGGGACAAGGACGCAGCCCTGCAGGCCCGCCTGGGCTGAAGCAGCCTATGGCCTGAGCCGGTGCAGGACTTCGCCGGCTTTCGGTACGACCAGGGTGTCGGGGTCCCTTGCCCATGCGGCAGGGTCGATGGCGGCCGGGTCGAGGTAGCCGACGTTGTGCCGAGCACAACCTTCGGCTGAGATGCCGGTGGCAAGAGTGACCTTGATCCGCGGGTGCTCCCCGGTCGCGGCGTCCCAGGAACCGCCGCCGCGCAGGTGGGTGCTGTGCGCGAGGATGCCGCCGGGATAGTCGCCGAAGCGGTCCCACTGACCGGTGAAGTAGTCCCGGGTGTGATAGCCGATCTCGGCCAGCAGGTCGCCGTGCGTCTCGCTGAACTCCTTGACGTGCGGGGCATACAGCACGAGCTCGCCGCCGTCGGCAACGACCGGCTCGAGCTTGTACATCCCCTTGGCCGCGGTCCAGATGTCCTGGTACATAGCCGGAACCATCGACAGCACTCGAGAATAGGCCCGGTCGAGATAGGTCACGTGGACCTGCGCCGAGACGGCCGCAGCGTCGGCCCAGGCGGCCTCGGGCGTCCCGTACGAGAGCGTGTGCAGCTGCTTGGACCCGCTCCGGACCACCAGCGCGAAGCACCGGCGCGGCGTGCGTACGAGCGAGGCGGCGCGGTCGATCAGCGCGCGCACCGGGGTGATGCCCGGCGTCCCGATGATCTCGTAGGACGTGATCAGGGCGCCAAGCCAGTGCGAGAGGTTGATGATCTCCGGGCCGGCGACGCCCGGGAACAGGTACTTGTTGCCGCCGGAGAACCCCACCACCTCGTGCGGGAACACCGGTCCGGCGATGAGGACCAGGTCGTGCTCGAGGACTGCGCGGTTCACCCGCACGTCGACCGCGCGGGACAGCCGGCCGCCGCTGAGCTGCCCCACCTCGTCCGCGCCGATGACGCCGAGGGAGACGAACGTCGCCGGGTCGGACCACTCGTGGTTGAGCACCCGTACGCCGTCCTGGGCCAGGTTCTCGAGCGGGGCACCGACCAGCTTCTCGAGCGCCGGCGGGTCCATCGGTTGGTGCGTTCCCAGCGCGACCAGGATGGTCAGCCGCTCGACCGCGGACCGGACCGCGGCAACGACCAGGGGCACCGGAGCCGTGCGGGTGCCGTCCGGGATCACGAGCAGCACCGACTTGCCGGCGAGGGTTTCTGCCGCCAGCGCATCGGTGATGAATCGGGTGGCCGCGGCTTCGGAGACCACGGCCTCGGCGCTGCCCAGCCGCCGTACTGTATCGCTCACAAGACTCAGGATAGGACGGCCCACCACGTGCGACCGCTGACCCTCGACGACGACCGCCTGCTGCCCAGCGACCCCGGCACCCGGGCGGTCGCGAGGCAGATCTACGCCGCCGTACGGGATCTGCCGATCGTGAGCATGCACGGTCATGTCGATGTCACGGTCCTGGCCCACAACCAGCCGTTCTCCGACCCGGCCAACCTGCTGGTGGTCCCTGACCACTACGTCACGCGAATGCTGGTGTCGCAGGGGGAGACCCTGGACCGGCTGGGCCTCGGTCGCGCCGACGGTCGTCCGGTCGAGACCGAACCGCGGGAGATCTGGCGCCGGTTCTGCGCCGGCTGGCACCTGTTCCGCGGCACCCCGAGCCGGTTGTGGCTGGAGTACGAGCTGGTCGAGGTGTTCGGGGTGGCGATCACGCCGTCTGCCGAGACGGCGGACGAGCTCTTCGACCGGCTGGTCGCGGCTCTGAGCCGGCCGGAGTTCCGGCCGCGCGCGCTCTTCGAGAAGTTCAAGCTCGAGCTGCTGGCGACCACGGACTCGCCGCTGAGCAGCCTGGCCGAGCACCTGTCCATCATCGAGTCCGGTTGGCCCGGCGTCGTGGTGCCGACGTTCCGACCGGACGCGCTGGTGCAGGTCGACACGCCTGGCTGGTCGCAGGGGATCGAGCAGCTCGGCGCTGTCTCGGGCATTGCGACCGGCACCTACGAGGGCTATCTCGCCGCGCTCGAGCAACGTCGCGAGCACTTCCTGCGCCATGGTGCGCGGGCGACCGACCACGGCCACCCCACCGCGGACACCCAGCCGCTGACGCACTGGGAGGCCGACGGGATCTATCAGTCCGCTCTCGCCGGAGAGACCACTCCCCAGCAGGCTCAGGCATTCTCGGCGCACATGCTGTACGAGATGGCTCGGATGAGCCGCGACGACGGCCTGGTCATGCAGATCCACCCGGGCATCAGGCGCAACCATTCCGCTGCTGTGCACGAGGTTTTCGGCCCGGACCGGGGGTTCGACATCCCGGTCCCGGTGGACTTCGTGCACGGGCTCCGTCCGCTGCTGAACACGTTCGGGCAGGACCCCGCGTTTCGATGCATCGTGTTCACGACCGACGAGACGTCCTACTCACGCGAGCTGGCCCCGCTCGCCGGCGCCTATCCGTCGTTGCGGCTCGGCGCGCCGTGGTGGTTCCTGGACGCACCCTCGGCGATGCGCCGGTACCGCGAGGCGGTCACCGAGACCGCCGGCTTCTACAACACCAGCGGCTTCGTCGACGACACGCGCGCGTTCTGCTCGATCCCGGCCCGCCACGACGTCGCCCGCCGGGTCGACAGCGGATACCTCGCCGACCTCGTCGTACGGGGCCAGCTCGGCACCGACGAGGCGATCGAGACCGCCGTCGACCTCACCGTCACCCTCGCCCGTACGGCGTACGCCCCGCGCTGAGGGCCGGCCGGGTTTGCACACCGGAACCTGCTCAGGCGATGGCTTGCGCGGCGGCCCTGGCGCCGTACCGGGTCAACGTGTCGAGGTGCCCGGCGACCAGCTCCCGTACGGCCGGGTCGTCACCGAGGTCACCGAAGACCGCGGTCACGCCGAACAGCGCGGAGACGACGGCCTGCGGCGTCGAGGTCCCCGCGACGGCGGAACGCAGGATGTCGGCGAGCGGGTCGTCCAGCTCGAGCGGCTTCCCGTCGTCCGAGCTCCCGGCCGAGACGAACCGCATCCATGCGGCGAGGCCGAGGGTTGCCGCGACCGGTTGCCCGCCGGAGGCAAGCCGTTCGCGGATCGGGCCGAACAGCCGGTTGGGGATCTTCTGGCTGCCGTCCATGGCCACCTGGGACAGCAGGTGCCGGATGGCCACGTTGCGCCAGCGGGACCTCAGCTGCTCCTGGTAGTCACCGAGACCAAAGCCGGCCGGCACGTCCAGGCCGGGGGTGACGTCGTCCTGCATGAACCGGTCAGCGGCCCGCCCGATGGCCAGATCGCCTGCTGCCTCGGCAATGTAGTCGTGCCCGGCCAGCAGCCCCAGGTAGGCCATCATCGAGTGGCTGCCGTTGAGCAACCGCAGCTTGATCCGCTCGTACGGGGCCACGTCGCCGGTCAGGGTGACCCCGGCGAGCTCCCAGGCCGGCCGGCCGGCGGCGAACGTGTCCTCGACCACCCATTGGCTGAACGGCTCGGTGACGACCACGCCCTCGTCCGTCAGCCCGAGCAGCCGGGCCGTGTCGGCGCGGTCCTGATCGGTGGTCGCCGGGGTGATCCGGTCGACCATGGAGGAAGGGAAGGCCACGTTGTCCTCGATCCAGTCCCGCAGACCGACGTCGGGCAGCAGCGCGGCGAACTGGGTGACGACGTCATGCAGGACCTCGCCGTTGCCGGCCAGGTTGTCGCAGGAGAGCAGCGTCACCGGGCCCGCGTCGGCCGACCGCCGGGCCGCCAGGCCCCGTACCAGCTGGCCGACCACCGTCACCGGTTCGCGGCCGGCCAGGTCGGCGACCACGTCCGGGTCATCCGCGCGCAACCGCCGGCTGGCAGGGTCGTGCCGGTAACCCTTCTCGGTGACGGTCAGCGTCACCACCCGGGTGGCCGCAGCTGCCAGCAACGAGGTCAGTCGCTCCGGCTCCTCGGTCGCGAACAACAGGTCCCGTACGGTGCCCACCACCTGAGGAACGGCATGGGAGCCGTCGCGGACGAGGACGGAGTAGAGCCCGTCCTGCGGCGCCAGCTGGTCGAGCACCGAGCGGCTTCGCTGGGTCACTCCGCAGTAGCCCCAGCGGGTGTCTCCGGTGGCGGCGACCGCGCCCTGGGTGAACACCAGCCCGTGTCCCCTGGCGAAGGCGCCGAGCCCCAGGTGGACGATGCCGACCTCGAGCGACGTGGGGTCGAACGGCGGCCGCCAGGAGGGCGTGACCCGGTCCAGCGTTGCCAACGACAGTCGGGTCATGGGCACCATCCTGGCACCGCTACCGGGCGTAGGACCCGGTCGCCAGCTCGGTGAGCAACGATGGGCCGGTCGGCGTCCAGCCGAGCTCGTCGCGCGCCTTCTGCCCCGACGCCTGCTGGTCCAGCGCCAACGCGCCCAGGAGTGGCCCGAGCCGCGACTCTGTCTGCTCGACCGGCTCCGGCGCGACCTTGTCGCTGACAGCGGACGCCAGCTCCCGTACGGTCGGGTTGTCGCCACTGACCGCCAGGTAGTAGGACCCGGCTGGCGCCTTCTCCAGCGCTGCGAGGTAGACCCGGCCGAGGTCCTCGACGTGGACGCTGGTCCAGTGCTGCTCCCCTGAGCCCGGGAAGAGCAGCTCGCCGGCCTCACTTCGCGGGGCGCTGACGATCAGGTTGGGCAGACCGCCGCCGTGCCCGTACACGATGCCGGGTGTCACGACGATGCTCCGCACGCCGTCCTGCGCGGCCGCGAGGACCCGCGCGTCGAGCGGCAACCGCCAGGCCGTGATAGCCGGCGGGTCGAACGGGGTGTTCTCGTCGATGGCGGCGCCGCTGCCGTGGGTCCAGACCCCGCTGGTGTGGACGTAGGTCTTGCCGGTGCCGCGGAGCGCGCCGAGAACGGCGTCGACCACACCGGCGTCGACCTGTGCGCTCGTCGCGTCGCCGGGGGAGGCCAGGTGGATGACGGCGTCCGCGTCGGCAGCGGCCCCGGCCAGCAGCCCGGTGTCCGTGAGGTCACCCAGCAACGGTGTGGCACCGGCAGCGGCGACCTGGGCGGCCTTGTCCTCGCTGCGGACCAGAGCGGTGACGCTGTGCCCGGCGGAGACGAGGTCGGCAAGCACGGCCGAGCCGACATAGCCCGTACCGCCGGTGAGGAAGACGTTCATGGTGATCATCCTGTCATTGATTTACTCATGGGAAACATCGCGGGAGCCGAGCGGACACACGGCGCGGATTGACTCGTGTCGACCCGCTCGAGGGGCGGGGCGCGTCTAGGGTTCCGCTGCCTTCGCGTCTGACGAGGCGGGCTGGTCCGAGAGACGCAGGCACCACCTGGGTGGTGTTCCACGGCGGGATAAAAGCCCGGGAGACCTGAGCGGCCCGACCTGGTCGGGCCTCGGTCCCGTGGGAGCTCGTCATGTCTGCTGAGGAACCGCACGCCAACTACGACATGCCGGGCGGCGCTGCTATTTCCGTTCTGGTCCCCCGATCCGACGTCGTGCGACTGACCACGCTCGGCCAGGGCGGGAACGCGAGCATGTTGCTGTTCGCGGCGGGCGGCCCGTACGAGCGGCTCAACGTCCCGGACACCCTCAAGGCGCAGATGTCGGCCAGGATCCGGCCGCCGATGGTGCTGATGTCCCAGCTCGGCAAGGCGTTGTGCTCGGTGACCGGGTCCTCGCTGGACTGGCATGACGCCATCACCGGGCACTCGACCGATGCGCAGGTACGGGCCCGGTTCGGCGAGTCCTCCTACGCGGTCGACCGCAACGACTGGCGGCACAGTGCCAGGCGCGGCTTCCTCGACGAGCTGTGGAAACGCGACCTCGGTGCGCGTGACCTGCACGCCTGCGTCAACTGGTTCAGCAAGGTCGTCCCCGCCGACGACGAGCGCGGGACGCTGACCTTCGTCGAGGGCCACGCATCGGCAGGGGACTGGGTCGACCTGCGGGCCGAGCAGGACGTGCTGCTGATCCTGTCCACCGCCATGCACCCCATGGACCCGGCGACGGAGTGGCGGCCACGCGGGCTGAGGGTCGAGGTCCGGCACGGCTCCGCACCCGGGCCGGACGACCCGTCCTGGCGGTTTCGCGAGGAGTCGGGCCGCGCGCTGGAGCTCGCGTACGGAGTGACCCGGTGACGGCCATCTTCGACGTGACCGTCGAGGCGGGTGACGGCTGGACCGGTGAGGTGCCGGCCGGCGGACGGCTGCGGATCGTGGACCTGCATGGCAACCAGGCCGTCGACACGCTGTTCTACGACGCGCACGACTACACCAACCGCTACAGCGCGGTGGACACCGTACGGGAACAGCGGTCGGTCTATCTCACGACCGGATCTGCCCTGCTGACGGCCGATCTCGACGTTCTGGCCACCATCACCGCGGACACCTGCGGCCGGCACGACACCATCGGCGGAGCCTGCGCGCAGGAGAGCAACGTCGTACGGTACGGGCACCACGTGCGTCATCAGCACGCCTGCCGGGTCACGTTCACCCGCCAGGTGCAGCAGTGGGGCCGTGGACTGGACGGCCGCGACCTGACCCACAACATCAACTTCTTCATGAACGTGCCGGTCGACTCGGCGGGCGGTCTGGCCTTTGCCGATGGTGTCTCCGCCCCGGGGAAGTATCTCGAGCTGCGGGCAGAACGGGACATCCTGGTCGTCATCAGCAACTGCCCGCAGCTGAACAACCCCTGCAACGGTTACCACCCGACAGCCGTGCAGCTGCAGGGATGGTCGTCGTGACGGCACTCGCCGAGCCGTCGGCGGAGGTGCTGCTCGCCGGTGTGGAGGTGCTCGCTCCAGGAACCCAGACGACGGTGCAGGACCTCGGCGGCCGGCGCGGGTTGTGGGGGGTCGGTGTGCCGCCGTCAGGCGCGTGGGACGACTTCTCCTTCGCCCTGGCCAACCGCGCTGTCGGAAACCCTTCGGACGCAGCCGGTCTCGAGGCGGTGCTGCGCGGACCCAAGCTGCGCTTCGCTGTCCGTACGGTGATCGCGGTGGCGGGCGCCGTCGCGGCTGCCACCGTCGACGGGATCCCTTTGCCAGCAGGGGTTCCCATCACCGTCGACGCGGGACAGGTCGTCGACCTGGGAGCCGCGGCGGCTCCGGGTCTCCGTCAGTATCTCGCCGTGCGGGGCGGCCTCGACGTCCCGGTCGCACTCGGCAGCCGGTCCACCTTCCTCCTCGGCAAGTTCGGCGGCTTCGAGGGCCGGGCGCTGCGCAAGGGGGACCAGCTGCCGCTCGGCGCGGAGCCGGCCGCCGAGCCGGTGGACGTACGGCACCTGCTGCCGGTGCTGGCTGGGGAGTGGTGCGTGCGCGTCGTCCCCGGTCCGCACGGTGCGCCCGACTACCTCACGGACAGCGGGGTCGACGCGTTGTTCGGCGCCGAGTGGACGCTGGACCATCGCTCCGACCGCACCGGCATCCGGCTGGTCGGGCCGACGCCGGGCTGGGCACGTGACGACGGCGGCGAGGCAGGGCTGCACCCCAGCAACATCCACGACAGCGCCTACCCGGTCGGCGGCATGATGCTCTCCGGCGGCACACCCGTCGTGGTCGGGCCGGACGGGCCGAGCCTCGGCGGCTTCGTCGTGCCGGCGGTCGTGGTCCGCGCCGATCGGTGGGTGTTCGCCCAGGCGCGCCCCGGGGACACCGTACGACTCGTGCCGGTGAGTCCCGAGCAGGCCGAGGCGGCCAACCGCGACCGGGCGCTGCTCCTGGGTGAAGGCAGGCAGACCACGCCGCAACCGTCGGTCGCCGGCGGCTCCTACCGGCCCCGGCCGCTGGCGTCGGTGCCCGCCGACGGTGGGCGTCCGGAGCTCACCGTGCGCCGCGCAGGGGACCACCACGTGCTGGTCGAGGCCGGTCCACCGCTGCTGGACCTGACCGTACGGCTGCGGATCCACCTGCTCGCCCTCGCCCTCGGTGCTCGCGACCTGCTGGGAGTCGTGGACCTGGTCGAGGGTGTTCGTTCGGTGCTCATCGGCGTCGACGAGACGGTGCTGACGCTGCCCGATCTCGCGGCCGTGGTCGTCGACGCCTGGTCATCGCTGCCGCCGCTGGACGAGGTCGAGCTGCCCGTACGGGAGGTGGTGCTGCCGATCGCGCTGGACGATCCGCTGGTGCACGAGGCGATGATCCGCTACCAGCAGCACGTCCGGCCCGATGCCCCGTGGTGCCCGGACAACGTGGAGTTCATCCGGCGGGTCAACGGGTTGGCGACACGCGACGACGTCTTTGAGATCGTCGCGGCGGCAAGCTATCTCGTCGTCGGACTCGGCGATGTCTACCTGGGCGCACCCGTCGCCGTGCCACTGGACCCGCGGCACCGGTTGGTCACGACGAAGTACGACCCGGCCCGCACCTGGACGCCGGCCAACGCGGTCGGCATCGGCGGCATCTATCTCTGCGTCTACGGCATGGAGGGCCCCGGCGGCTACCAGCTGCTGGGCCGTACCGTGCCGGTCTGGCGCTACGACAGCGAAAGTGACGAGCCGCCCTGGCTGTTGCGGATGTTCGACCGGCTGAGGTTCCAGCCGGTCTCGGCCGAGCAGCTCGCAGCGGCGCGGGCCGAGATCGCCGCCGGAACGGCCGTGCTCGAGACCCGGCCGGCGACGCTGCGACTGGCCGACCTGCAGAACGCGGGGCTCGACCCGGAGTCTGCGGCATTCACGGCGCGTCGGCGCACCGCCTTCGCCGACGAGCGGGCACGCTGGGCACTCGCAGCGAAGGGGGCACAGTGACAGCGCGTCAGCCCATGTGGATCCACCGGCTCACCCCCTCGGAGGTGGAAGCCCTCGCAGTCGCCCCGGACGGCCCGCTCGCCGGCCTGTCCTTCGCCGTCAAGGACAACATCGATGTCGCCGGCGTCGCGACCACCGCCGGCTTCCCGGCGCGCGAAGGCAATCCGGCCAAGGACTCCGCCTTCGCGGTGCAGCTGCTGCTCGACGCAGGGGCAGCTCCGGTCGGCAAGACGAACATGGACCAGTTCGCGACCGGCCTGGTCGGGACCCGCTCCCCGTACGGGGCCTGTCACGCCGTCGACTCCCCGCTGCACGTGTCCGGGGGCAGCAGCTCCGGCTCGGCGGTTGCTGTAGCCACAGGCGAGGTGGACCTCGCCCTCGGCACGGACACCGCCGGGTCCGGCCGGGTGCCGGCAGCGTTCAACGGCATCGTCGGGCTCAAGCCGACCCGTGGCCTGGTGTCGACGTCGGGCGTGCTGCCGGCCTGCCGGTCGCTGGACTGCGTGACCACCTTCACCCGTACGGTGGCTGGGGCCCGGGTGGCACTCGATGTCCTCGCCAGGTTCGACCAGGCGGATGCCTGGGCCCGGCCGGCGCCGCCGGCTGCTCCGGTCGGGGTGGCCCGTGACATGCGTGTGATTGCCGTACCAGCAGGCGATCTGGATCTCGATCCGGTGCATCGGGAGGCGTGGGAACGGGCTGTCGAGCACGCCCGTACAGTGGCTGACCGGGTCGTCCCGGTCGACGTCTCGGCGTTTCTCGAAGCGGCCCAGCTGCTCTACGGCGGGCCCTGGGTGGCGGAGCGGTACGCCGGTTTCGGCCACCTGCTCGAGGAGGCTGCGGACGGCCTCGACCCCGTCGTCCGCAGCGTCGTCCTCACCGGCCGCGACGTGACAGGTGCGTCCGTGTACGAGGCGCTCGACCGGCTGGCGGTGCTGCGCCGGATCACCGAGCCGTTGTGGACCGACGTGGACGCGCTCCTGCTGCCGGTGACTCCGGGGCACCCGACGCTCGCCGAGGTCGCGGCCGACCCGGTGGGCGTCAACTCGCGCCTCGGTGTCTACACCAACTTCGTCAACCTGCTCGACCTGTGTGCCATCGCTGTCCCTTCAGGGCGACGTGCGGACGGCCTGCCGTTCGGCGTCCAGCTCGTGGCGCCCGCTTTCGCCGACCGACCCCTGCTGGACCTGGCGTCCCGTTGGTGCGGCGAGGAGATCGGTGCCGCTGGGCCGTCGTCGGCCTCGGTCGAGGTGGCGGTGGTGGGCGCGCACCTGTCCGGGATGGCGCTCAACCCGCAGCTGGTGTCACTCGGCGGCGCCCTGGTCCGGCGCGACCGGACCAGCGCCGCGTACCGGCTGTTCCGGCTGCCCGGCCCCGGCGTCGCCCGTCCTGGCCTGGTCCGCACCGGGGACGGGCCGGTGGAGGGGCTGCCGGTCGAGGTGTGGGAGCTGCCGCTGCAGGGCTACGCCCAGCTGCAGACCATGGTGCCGGCGCCGCTGGGCTTCGGCCGGCTCGAGCTGCTCGGGGGCACCTCCGTTCACGGCTTCCTCTGCGAAGCAGCGGGTGTCACCGGGGCCGAGGACATCACGGAGCACGGCGGCTGGCGGCGCTACCTCGCCACGCTCTGACCCCCACCCCCCAATTCCGCCAAGTGGCGAGAGTTGTGGCGTGTCGTACGGCGTGTCGCGCAAGGTGCCGAGACCCTGCCGTCGCTCAACCGGCGGCTTCGCGAAGCAGGGCGGCAAACCGCTCCGGCGCGTCGAGGTGCACTGCGTGCCCGACGCCGGCGATGGTCCGGCCCCCCACCCCGAGCTTGGCGGTCAGCGTCTCCTGCACCTGTTGCCTGACCGGCGGTGAGTCGCCGCCCACCGTGAGCAGTACGGGACCCGCGCCGGCCGCAGGTGCTGCCGGCTCGTAGCCGCGGAACATGGCGAAGTCACGCCCGACAGCCGTCGGGTCGTCCGGCGCATCCGCCGGCGACCACGCCGGCCCGTACAGCGTGCT
>JAWWOM010000019.1:0-28713 GCA_033851655.1 Frankiales bacterium | reverse complement strand
GCCGACCAGATGTCGGCCCGCTCGGTGCCGGTGCCCTTCGGCCGCGTCGTCAACGTGCGCGCGTCCACCGGATAGCTGAACGCCACGGTGTGCTGCGGGTCCCGGCCGGCCAGCTCGGCAGCAGTGGAACTGAGCAGCACCAGCGAACGGCCTTCAGCCCGTACGGCGACCTGCACGTCGGCCACCGCCACCTGGGTGCCGGCTTCGACGTAGCCGGTGGGCACGTCGCACTCCTGGCGCACTGCGGGCGCCCAGCGATAGGCCAGGTCGGCGTCCAGGAACAGGACCGCCGCCTGGTCGGGGATCCGCCGGCACAGGGCGTTCAACGCTGCGAGCTGACCGGTCTCCGTACGGGTCCACGCCAGCGGCGCCGTCGCCAGCACGGTCGGGACCAGGATCGCGAGGCCGAGCACCGCCACGACGAACCGCCGCCGGCCGCCCGCACCGATCCGGGCAAGCAGCCAGGTCGCGAGCAGCACCAGCACCGGCAGCACGATGGGCACGAACCGACGGTCGGCCCACGGGTGGTCCGGGGTGATCGACGGGCGCCAGAACACCAGCAGGGCGACGGACAACCCGGTACCGACCACGGGCAGCAGCTCCACGTCGCGCCCGGCCAGCCAGCGGCGGACGACGAGGCCGGCGGCAACCGAGGCGAGCAGGATCGCGGGAGCGCCGACCCACCAGCCCATCCAGCGCAGGGAGTCCTCGGCATAGGTCCGGTGCGGATCCACGGTGAGGTGGGCGAGCGCCTGCAGCCGGCCGACCTCGTCGGCGGTGTGGTCGCCCGCCGGCGAGTGCGGGTGCTCGACGTAGGGCCGCACCGCATAACCGATCACGGCGAGCAGCGGGAGGGCAGCGGCGGCAGCGACGCCCAGCCGACGCGCGGCGGCCGGTGAGAGCCAGGAACCTCGTGCCAGCAACCGCCTGCCGATCGGGATGGCCACGAGGACGCCGACGGAGAGGCCGAGCAGGGCCAGTCCGACCAGCCTGAGCTGCGCGCGGGTGTCGTAGATGTACGCCGAGTGCAGCAGCCAACCGTCGGTGGCTCCGACGCCCAGGCCGAGGGCCAGCCCCACGGTCAGGCCGGCGGCATCCCACCTGCGCCGGCCGACCGCGTACACCACGATGACCGCCGCCATCGGCAGCAGGTCGGCCACGGCATCGATCCGCACAGCGGCGGTTGCGCCGAGCACGAACCCGGCAACGCCCACCGCTCGGGAGGTCTGCTCGGCTCGGTGGGCAGCGTCCCAGAGCAGGCACAGCCCACCGAACACCATCAGCTGGGTCAGCGGTTCGCTGTACGGGGACCGGAACGCGTGCGTCTCGGGGTAGGCCAGCGCGAGCACCGCGGTGGCGAACGGGGCCGCGCGCGGCCCCACGGCGCGGGCGACGAAGCCGGCGAAGGACAGCAGCGCCAACGCTCCGATCACGGCGTTCGCCCTCAGCAGCCAGGAAAGCCCGCCGATCCAGTGTGCGGGAGCGATCGCCAGCGGCAACCCGGACATGAACTGCGGCTGGATCACATCGCCGGCCCGGCCGTAGAACCCGGGACCGCCGTACGCGACGTGCTGCAGATGCCCGAACACGGCAGCAGACGTCGGCATCGAGATCGTGCCGTGCTGCGCGACCCAGGAGCCGACCAGTCCGTACGTGGCCGGATCCCTTCGTACGACGAGGTTCTCCGACGCATGTAGCCCCGCCCACAGCCCGGCGGCAATCACCACCGCGAGGGTCAGCAACAGCGCCCAGCGCGGGCCGACCGGCGCCGTCCAGCGCCTCGGCGGCACCAGCAGCACCATGGCGCCGAGGGCGACCAGCGCCAGCGGCACCGCGAACCAGGGCTGGAACGCCCGGACCAGCAGCAGGGCAACCCCCGCTGTGATCCAGGCCGAGCAGATCAGGGCGGGGAGCACGCCGAGGACGCCGTATGCGCTGGGGCGCTCGCGGGGCTTCTCCAGCGCTGGCACGTCAGCATTCAAGCAGGTGCGGCCGGCTTCGGCGGCCACCCGTCCCTTTGCACGGCGCCGACCGCCAGAGATCAGGCGGGGGCCTTGAGCACCACGAAGCCGTCGCGGCTGAACACGACCGTCCAGCCCTCGGACCGGCGCCGCGCGACGTACGCCTGCTGCGCCGCGACGCTCGACAGCGGCCAGTCCGGCTTGCCGATGTCCGCCACCAGCCAGGTCGCGCTGGTCTCGGTGCCGTCGAGCAGCAGCGCGTCGGTGTGGTCCACCAGGTGCGGCTGCAACCGGTCGCTGGCCTCGACGGTCACCCCGCGGGGCACCACCGCCACCGCCGCATGTGCCGCCGCCACCCGACCGCCGGTCTCCCACAGCCGCGACAGGAAGAGCTCGTGCAGCGGGAAACAGGCGACCAGGCCGAGGGCGGCTGCCGCCACCGCTGATGGCACCCAACGCACCACCTGTTGCCGTACGGAATCCTTGCGCAGCAGGGGAAGTAGCCGGTGCAGGCCCTCAGCGGCGCCCATTGCGACGATCGGTGCAGCAGTGGCGGTGTAGTGATAGCCGGTCACCCAGTACTGCGGCCCGGAGGAGAAGAACCGCTCTGCCAGCAGCGGCACCAGCAGGATCAACGTGGAGGACCCGAAGGTGAGCAGGCCGAACGGCGCAAAGATCCACAGCAGCGTGTGCCACTTGACCGCTGGTGTGAAGAACAGCTGCACCGTCTTCACCGGGTGCCGGAGCATGAACCCCAGCGCAGACGGGAGATCCTTGCCCAGGGAGTCGTAGGACCAGTACATGAACGCCTGGCCGCCGGCGAAGTGCGGCAGCAGCACCCGGGTGATCAGCAGGTAGCCGACGACGCCCGCGCCGGTGACCGCCGCACCGAGCACCCGGCGGCCGCGTACGGCCAGGTAGACACCGAAGAACGCGACGAGCAGGGAGAGATCCTCCTTTACCAGCAACAACAACAGCACCGCAACCGTGGCCGACCGGAACCGCTGCGCCTGCACCCGCTCGATCGCCAAGGCGATCAGCGGCACGGCGAAAGCGATCTCGTGGAAGTCGAAAGCAGCCGCCTCCTGCAACCCCCAGTAGGCGAGGTAGCCGGTGGTCCAGAGGTAGGCGGCGCGCGCCCCCACCAAGCGGTGGACGAAGACCCAGACCGGCACACCGGAGACGGCGAACAGCAACGCCTGGTCGACCAGCAGCGTCTCGGGGTGCGGCCAGATCCAGTACGTGGGAGCGAGCAGGGCGAGGATCGGGTGGAAGTGGTCGCCGAGCAGGTCGAAGTGCGCGCCGAGCTGGTCATGCACGCCCTTGACCGGCACGATCGGCAGCCCGAAGTGGGCCCAGCCGCGTACGGCTTCGAAGAAGATCCCGAGATCGTAGGCCGTGGTCTCGAACACGTGGTGCCGGGCGACGGCGAAGACCGAGTAGAGCAGTCCCCAGCACGAGACGAGGAGCGCGACTCCCCGCCGGTGCCCGCGCAGGATCACGGCGGGGTCATGAGGTGGCGATGGAGATCCTGCTGTGGTCACCGACCATCAGCCGGTGCGCGCGGGGCAGCTCGGCCGACGGCTCCATCACGACGTAGCGGCCGATCAGTGAGTCCTCGATCCGTCCCACCCCGTGGATGACCGAGTGCTCGAGCACCAGTGAGTGCTCGATCTCGGTGTCCTCAATCACGCAGTCGTGATAGATGGACGTGAACGGGCCGACGTAGGTGTCGACGATGCGGGTGTTGCGGCCGATCACCGCCGGGCCCCGTACGGTCGAACGGATCACCTCGGCGCCCTCCTCGATCACGACCCGGCCGACGATCCGGCTGGACTCGTCGACCTTGCCGTGGACCGCGGGCTCGAAGCTCTCCAGGACCTTGCGGTTGGTGTCGAGCATGTCCTCGAGCCGGCCGGTGTCCTTCCAGTAGCCGGTGACCATGTTCGGTCGGACCTCGCACCCGTTGTCGACCAGCCACTGGATGGCGTCGGTGATCTCGAGCTCCCCGCGAGCGCTGGGCTCGATTGCCCGTACGGCCTCGTGGATCTTGGGACCGAACATGTAGACGCCGACCAGGGCCAGGTCGCTCTTGGGATGCAGGGGCTTCTCCACCAGGCGGGAAATCCGGCCGTCGACACCGAGCTCGGCCACGCCGAACTGCGACGGGTCCGGGACCTGGGTGAGCAGCACCTGCGCGTCGGGCAGGTCGCGGGCGAACTCGTCCACCAGGCCGCTGATGCCGCCGATGATCAGGTTGTCGCCGAGGTACATCACGAACGGCTCGTCGCCGAGGAACTCATGCGCGACGAGGACGGCGTGCGCGAGCCCCCGCGGGGCGTCCTGGCGGATATAGGTGGCGCGGATGCCCAGGGCGCTGCCGTCGCCGACCGCCGCCATGATCTCGTCGGCGGTGTCCCCGACGATGATGCCGACCTCGGAGATGCCCGCGTCCCGGATCGCCTCGAGCCCGTAGAACAAGATCGGCTTGTTCGCCACCGGCACCAGCTGCTTGGCCGAGGTGTGCGTGATGGGGCGCAACCGGGTCCCGGCGCCGCCGGCCAGGACGAGCGCCTTCATACGACCAGATCCATAGCGGGCAGGCTAGCAGCCCGGCCTGCGGCGCACGAAGGCCTCGCGAGCATGGGCGTGGCTTCACCACAATGCCAGACAACCGCCGATACGCTGGCCCGACCGGCCAGTCCGGCACGTGACCAGGAGGATCCCCACCCCGTGAGTGACTCACCGTCCGGTTTCGGCGACCTGCCCCCCGAGCTGAACCCGCGGGGACCTCGCGCCGACCCTGCGGGCAAGACCCCCTGGTCGGCGCCGGCCTCGGCAGTGGCGAAGCGCTCCCGCGGTCAGCGGATCGCCGGCTGGGCAGCGGCTGCCACCTCGGTGTGCGTCCTGCTGGCTGCCGGTGGCTTCTGGGTGATCTATCACAGCATCTTCGGCAACATCGCACACATCAACGCCTTCGACGCGTTGGCCAAGAACGGCATCCACCGGCCGGCCGCGGACGCCAAGGCTGAGAACTTCCTGCTGATCGGTTCCGACACGCGCGCGGGCGCCGACGGGGTCTACCAGGCCGCCAAGGGCAGCGCCGACTACACCTCGGGGCAGCGCTCGGACACGATGATGCTGGTGCACGTGCCCTCCGGCTCGGCCAAGGCGTCGATCATCTCCTTCCCCCGCGACTCGTGGGTGACGATCCCCCAGTGGACCGACAGCAAGGGGGCCCACCACCCGGAGCACCAGTCCAAGCTGAACGCCGCCTTCTCCGAGGGCGGTGCCCCGCTGCTGGTGGCCACGCTGGAGAAGCTGTCCGGCATCCGGGTCAACCACGTCGTCCAGATCGACTTCACCGGCTTCAAGAACATGGTCAACGCGCTCGGCGGGATCACCGTCTGCGTCAAGACGACGAGGCACGACCACGACAGCGGGGACAACCTCACGGCGGGTGCCAACCACCTGATCATGGGAGACGCCGCGCTGGCCTTCGTACGGGACCGCAAGGCGCTGCCCGGCGGGGACATCGACCGGATCGCCGACCAGCAGTACTTCCTGTCCGTCGTGCTGCACAAGGTGCTGTCGGCCAACACGCTGACCGATCCGGCGCGGCTCTACAACTTCGCCAAGGCCGCGGCCAAGTCGATGACCACCGACAACGGCTTCGGGATCCTGGCCATGAAGACCCTGGGCACCCGGCTGCGCCACCTCGACCCGGCCCACGTGACGTTCCTCCAGGTGCCGGTGCTGAACAGCGCCGCCCGCATCGCCGGTCAGAGCGTCGTCGAGCTCAACCCCGCGCAGCTGCCGGCGGTCTTCGCGGCGATGAAGGACAACACCGGCCAGCCCAAGGTTCCGGCGGCGACCAGCACCGCGGCGGCTCCGACCACGCCGCCCGTACCGCTGACCGTGAGCCCCTCGCAGATCCGGGTACGGGTGGCCAACGGCTCGGGTCGGGCACACCTTGCGGTCCAGACCGCCACCAGCCTCAAGGCGGGGGGCTTCACCGCCGTCACGGCCGGCAACGCGGTCAACACCGCTGTCACCACTGTCTTCTACGGCACCGGCAAGGCCGCATCGGCCCGGACCCTCGCCGCCGCCGTGCCGGGGTCGGTCATCAAGCTCAAGACGTCGCTGGGTTCGACGCTCGAGCTGGTCATCGGTGACAACTTCACCTCGGTCGTCAAGGTGGCGGCCGGCAAGGCGGCGGCCGCGACGACCACCGCTCCCACGACGGCACCCACGGCTGGCACCGCGGCCGCGGTCTCTGCGCTGGTGGCCAAGGCACCGACCGCGGCCTCCGCGGTCTGTGCGCCTTGACCTCAACGCCAGCAGGCCTTCTCGCCCGTGCGCTGACCCGGGATGGTGCCCGGCCGCTGGTCACGTTCTACGACGACGCGACCGGGGAGCGGGTCGAGCTGTCGGTGGCCACCTTTGCCAACTGGGTCAGCAAGACGGCAAACCTGCTGCAGGACGGGCTGTCCGCGGAGCCCGGTGAACGGGTGGCGGTGCTGCTGCCGACGCACTGGCAGACGGCAGTGATCCTCAGTGCCTGCTGGTCTGCCGGCCTGGTCGTCGCGACCGGGCTCGAGGCCGTGGCGCCGGCCGACCTGGTGTTCACCGCCGCCGACACGGTGGCGGCTGCGCGGAGCGCCACTTCTGCCCGCGAGGTCGTGGCACTGTCGCTGCTGCCGTTCGCCCGGCCCGCGGTGGGGCTGCCGGTGGGCGTCCTCGACTACGCCCTCGAGGTGCCGACCTTCGGTGACCGCTTCGCCCCGTACAACCCAGTGCTGCCAGGGGATCCGGCGTTTGCCGTCGAGGGCGGGACGCTGACCGGCGGGGAGCTGGTGTCGGCTGCCGAAGCCGTGGACCTGCCTGCGGGGGCCCGGGTGCTCTCGACGTCAGACTTCACCGACGTCGAGGCCGTCGTACGAGGCCTGCTGGGGCCGTTGTCGGCCGACGGATCGGTCGTGCTGTGCCGCAACCTCGACCACGGGGCGCTCGAGAAGCGCCTGGCGGCGGAGAAGGTCACCGTACAGACGTCGTCCTAGCCGAAAGTCCCCGGCACGGCGCCGGTCAGGTCCAGGAGGCTCCGGGCACGCGGCCAGCCGGCAGCGTTGTGCGGAGCTGGCCTGACGATGGACGAAGCATGCCGGTCCCCCCGGGCAGTCGAGCTGGTCAACTGCACATTAGCGACAAACCCGCCTCTTGGACAGAGACCTCCTGGCTGACCGCCCCACGGGTCAGACCCGGCTGCGCCGGTAGCGCTGGATGAGCGCGTTGGTCGAGCTGTCGTGGCCGAGCGGCGAGTCGGAGTCGAGCTCGGGCACGATCCGGTTGGCCAGCGCCTTGCCGAGCTCGACGCCCCACTGGTCAAAGCTGTTGATGCCCCAGATCGCACCCTGGGTGAACACCTTGTGCTCGTACAGCGCGACCAGCTGTCCGAGGGTGCTGGGGGTGAGCCGATCGACGACGATCGAGGTGGTCGGGTGGTTGCCCGGGAACGTCTTGGCCGCCACCAGCTCGGCCTTGACGCCCTCAGCCGCCACCTCCTCGGCCGTCTTGCCGAAAGCCAGGGCCTCGGTCTGGGCGAGGAAGTTCGAGAACAACAGGTCCTGATGCCGGCCCACCTTGGTCTCGGGCTTGATGACCCCGATGAAGTCGGCCGGGATCAGCTTGGTGCCCTGGTGGATCAGCTGGTAGAACGCGTGCTGCCCGTTGGTGCCGGGCTGGCCCCAGACGACCGGCCCGGTCTGCACCTGCACCGGCTCGCCGTCGCGGGTGACCCGCTTGCCGTTGCTCTCCATGTCCAGCTGCTGCAGGTAGGAGGAGAACCGGTTGAGGTACTGGCTGTAGGGCAGCACCGCCAGCGTCTCGGCACCGAAGAAGTCGCCGTACCAGATGCCGATCAGTCCCATCAGCACCGGCAGGTTGGCCTCGAACGGCGCGCTGCGGAAGTGCTCGTCCATCTGGTGGAAACCGTCGAGCATCTCGCGGAACTGCTCAGACCCGATCGCCACCATCAGCGAAAGTCCTACGGCCGACGTGTACGAGTAGCGGCCGCCCACCCAGTCCCAGATGCCGAACATGTTGTCGGTCGAGATGCCGAAGGCGGAGACCTTCTCGGCGTTGGTCGACACCGCGACGAAGTGCTTGGCCACGTCGGCGCCGTCGCCGAGCCGGCCCTGGAGCCACTCCCGCGCCGACGTCGCGTTGGCCAGCGTCTCCTGAGTGGTGAAGGTCTTGGACACCACGATGAACAGGGTCTCGGCGGCGTCGAGGTCGCGGGTGGCCTCGGCGATGTCGGTGCCGTCCACGTTGGACACGAACCGGAAGGTCATGCCACGGTCGCTGAATGCCTTGAGCGCCTCGTACGCCATCGCCGGACCGAGGTCCGAGCCCCCGATGCCGATGTTGACCACGTTGCGGATGCGCTTGCCGGTGCTGCCGACCCACTCCCCCGAGCGGACCCGGTCGCTGAACGTCGACATCCGGTCCAGGACCTCGTGGACCTGGGCGACGACATCGACCCCGTCGACGACGAGCGTTGCCTCCCGCGGCATCCGCAGCGCGACGTGGAGCACCGATCGGTTCTCGGTGTTGTTGATCTTGTCGCCGTCGAACATGGCGGCGGCCCGCTCCCGTACCCCGGCCGCCTCGGCCAGCGCCAGCAGCAGCCGCAGCGTCTCGTCGGTGATCCGGTGCTTGGAGTAGTCAAGGTGCACGTCGACGGCGTCGGCGCTCAGCTTGGTCGCGCGGTCAGCGTCCTGGGCGAACAGCTCGCGCAGGTGCACGTCGCGTACCTCGGCGTAGTGCTTCGCCAGCGCCTGCCACTCGTCGGTCTCCTGGATCTGCACCGAGCACCTCCAACGCCGTCGTTTGTCCTCCAGGACGACCTTAGTCGGCCCCTGCTTGCCCCGATATTTGCCGGGGTCACGGGGCGGGCGAAAGAGGCGAGCCTGACTGGTGCGCTTCTTGACTCGGCGACCCGTACGCTGAGCCTTCGCCGTCGGTGAGAGCACGTGCCCGGTGGTTCAACCTGCACAGGGGATGAGCCGGTCCCGGGTACCCACGACCGACCCCACCCGCGGTCGCGGCAGTCAGCCGGTTGCGCGGACCATGGTGAACGACTGCGATCCGTCCGGACCGGTCTCCCCGACCCGGTTCCCGGCCGCGTCCAGCGCGTGGCCGATGTCCGCCGCCTCAGTCGAACCCTTGGCCGAGTCCAGCGAAACGAGCAGGACCGCGGCGGCGTAGCCGTACCCGGTGGTCACCCGTTAGGCGGGGTCACCGACGCGAGATCACATGGGTCAAGAATCACATGCGTCAGGTCCCGCAGCAACGCCTTCCATACCTAGCCATTGACGCCAGGTGGCGGCTGTGGCTGTCGGCCGCTGCACGGGTAAGTCGGTTGCTGACCGACGTAGGTGAACGTTGGCCGCGCCTGGGGTGAACGACCGCGCCCCGTTCGGATCCGACTCGGCCACGCGGTTGCCGGCCGCGTCCAATGTGCAGCCGATGTCCGCCCCCGTCGTCGAATCCTAGCCGAGTCCAGATTGACCAGCCGGCCCGCGGCGTCGTATCCCGTATCCGGAGAATGTGTGTGGCTGACAAAGAATGGTAGGGGGCACGCGCACCTGAAGATTCCCAGGCTGATCGCCGGGATGGTCGCCGGCGCGGACAGCATCGACGACCTGGTCGCGCTGCGCCACGGCAGGATGGACCGGTGTCTCAAAACAGTGCCAGCGAAAACTGGGCCAGGTTCCTACCTATTTGGGCGCCCGGTGATCCTTGACCGCTATCGCAACTACTAAGTGTTCCGCCTCGTCATCGACCCAAATGATAGCGCGGTCAGCTCCTTGACCGGCGATAACCGCCATGCCCAGCATTGGCGACCGATGCCGCCCTACTCTCACCAACATATCCTCCGCGCCAGGCGTTTCCGCGAAATCAAATCCTGGTTGAGCGAACCGCTCACTGTAAATATCCAGAACGCGAACCCGAGGAATGGGCCGAAAGAAGACCGGCGTTCCGCGACCGAGGCTGCGGGCAATGTCTAACACTTCTGCCGGGGCGTCGCCCCGTACTAGCACCGCGAGGACGTCCTCTATAGGCCTCTGCAGCGGAGCATCCATCATTCCATCGGCCCAAGGAAGCTTGGGACCACCGTCGTCCGGTTCCCGACCACGTCGAAGCCGTACGCGGTGGTCTTGCCGTTGGCGGCGGTCATCGTCGTCCGCTGACCGGCAAGGTCGTAGCCGTAGCCAGTCACCCGGGCCAACGGGTCCTTCACCGACGACAGCTCACCGAACGCGCCATAGGCCGAAGTCGTCACCGCCCCGGTCGGGTCAGTTGACGTGGTGACCCGACCATCCGGGTCGTACCCGAACAACGTGACCCGCCCGAGCGGATCCGTCGACGAGCTCCGCAGACCGGCCGCCGTGTAGGCGTACGAGGTGGTCTTGCCCAGGGCGTCGGTCATCGACGTCTGCCGACCGTTGGCGTCGTAAGCCGACGTGGTGACCGCACCCGAGGGGTCGGTGGTCGACAGCAGTCGGCCGTCCGGGTCGTACGACGTCGTGGTCACCAACCCAGCCGGGTCCGTCGCTGTGGCGACATGCCCGTGGCTGTCGTACATCGTGCTGGTCGTCCGGCCCAACGGGTCGGTCGTCGACGTCACCCGCCCGGCGCCGTCGTAGCCGTAAGCCGTCAGCCCGCCGAGGCCGTCGGTCTTCGACGCCATCCGCCCAGCGCCGTCGTACCCGTACAGGGTCGAGTGCCCGTTCGCGTCGGTCAGTGAGGTGAGCTCACCGAGGCCGTCGTAGCCGAACTGCTGGTTCGCACCGTTGGCGTCGGTCGTGGACAGCGGCTGACCGGTCGGCCCGTAGGAGATCGACCGCACATGCCCGGCATCCGTCGCGGTCAGCAGGTCACCGGCATCGTCATAGGTCCGGTGCGTCGTGCGCCCTAGCGGATCGGTCGAGGACAAGGTCCGGCCGAACGGATCGAACGTCGAGGTCGTGGTCCTGGTCTGCCCGTCCCCGACCGCGGCCTTGGTCAGCACATCACCGAGGTCGTCGAGGTGCAACGTCGTGGTCAGCTTGCCGTTCGGGTCCTTGATCACCTGGGTGCGGGCCGCGACGTCATGGGTGATCGCGGTGGTGTTACCGTCCGCGTCCGTCACCGAGGTGAGCCGGCCGGCGGCGTCGTAGTGCATCGTCCGCAACGGGACGTTGCCGGGACCGTTGACCGACAGCAGCAGGTGCGCGCTGTCGTAGGTGAACGTGGTCGTCGCCCCGGCCGGGTCGGTCATCGAGGCGAGATCGCCTGCGGTGCTATCAACGCCGCCGCCGAAACCACAGCGACCCGGGAAGAAACTGACCGACGCATGCTCACGACAAAGCGCACGAAGACACTCCCGCGACCGATCCCCCCCACCGGCGGCCCCGGCGAGCAATGGGACGAACAGTAGCGGAGGTCGGGTCCCAGCGGTGATCTTCGACCGGAACCGGCCAGAGCCATCACCCGAACAGCGGATAACAAGTTCTGTCATAAGCACCGTACGGGGCAATAACGCTGGCCTACCAGGCGAATTTCGTCAGCGGGTCCCACTGCGCCGGCGTTGACTCCTCGTACGTCCACAGGCTCGCACCGATCGCGCCGGCCCGCTTGGCGCTGTCGAGGAACCGCCAGGTCTCGGCCGCCGTCGGCACACCCGGCCGGCCGCCCTCGTTCTTCATGTCGTAGGACTGGCCGATCACCGTCACCGGCTTGCCGAACTTCGCCAGCAGCTGGATCGACCCGACCGCAAGCGCACCGGGCTCGTTGCAGGACCAGTAGTCCATCGGCGCAAAGGCATCGATGTACGGGGCCTCCGCGGCGTACGGGTAGGTCTTCAGCTGCCACGTCGTGGGCCGCATCACCGTCGCCACCACCGGCCGCCCGCGGGCAGCCCGGCGGACCAGCGACAGGTAGTAGGAGACCCGCTTGGGGTTGTTGAACGTCCCCTCGTTGATCGTCTCGATGTCCGGGCTGAAGCCGTCGATCTGCTGCCCGTCGACGGTGTACTTCAGCGCAGCCCTGGCCCGGATCGCGTCACGAGCCGGGTTGCCGAGAGCGGGGAAGTCCCACGCGATCACCTTGAGCCCGGCAGCATGCGCGGCCGGCAGCAACGCGTGCAGCAGCGGGTCGCCGTAGTAGCCCTGCTTGGACCCGCCGGTACGGACCCACAGCGACGTGAGCCCGGCGGCCTTGGCCTTCGCCACCACCGTCGGCACGTCGACGTGACTGGTCCGCCAGGTGGTCAGCCACATCCCCTTGCCGGAGATCGCGGTCAGGTCCGGCTTGTGTGCCGGCACCGGCCACGGCTTGGGGATGTTGCTCAGCGGGATCGCCGGCGTCGGCGGCTTGTGCGGGGGCGGTGGCTTGTGCGGCGGGAGCGGCGGCGGCGGGCAAGGCTCCGGTTGTACGGCGCTCGCCGGGAGCGCGTACCGGTTGACGAGCTTCTCGGCCGGCGCTCCCGGCACGGCCGGCGCGAGCGAGGCACTGGTGGAGGCGGACGCGGACGGCGCGGTCACGGAAGGCGTGGCGACCGCCGTGGGCCGCTCCTGCCCGGGCTGCGAGGCGACCAGCGCCGTCGTCACCAGCAGGCCGACCGAGCCCAGTGTCGCCCCGAGGGCGACCAGGTTCGGGCGCGAGGGGGTGCGGGCGTGCCGGGACATGGCACCAGTGTGCAGCGGATCAGCCGGATCGGGGGTCACATCCAGGAGACGAACGAAGACGCGTACGGGTTCGGATGGCGGAACTCATCTCACGCGCGATTCGTCCGATGTAGCGTGCAAAGGGTGGTCCTGGCGCTGATCCGCGGTCTGCTGGCCCCGCTCAGCGCACGAAGGGACCCGTCATGACCGCCCGGCCTGAACAACCGCCGAGCGCAGTCACGCCCGAGGAGGCCCTCGAGGAGGCGCTCCGCGAGCTGGCAGAGGCCCACGCCGAGCTCGCCCGCCGCAAGGGCTTCACCGACGCGCTGCTCGAGACCATCGAGGTCGGGATCGTGTCCTGCGACGCCGAGGGCCGTTTCGTGGTGAGCAACCGGGCGGAGCGCGCCATGTTCGGCCTGGAGACCGGGTTGGAGGGACTGCTGCCGGAGCACCTTCCCGCACTGATCGACGTGCTGACCCCCGACGGGCGGCCCCTGGCCGCCGACGAGTACCCGCTGATGCGCACGCTGCGTGGTGAGAACGTGGCCTCGTACGACGTGCTGGTCGGCCCGGCCGGCTTCCCGCACCGCGAGGTCCTCGTACGGGGCAGCCAGATCCTGGGTGCGGACGGCGAGCTCCTCGGCGCGGTCGCCGCCCTGACCGACGTCACAGCAGAGCGCACCGCCTCCCGTGCACTGGCCGAGGAACGGCGCAAGCTGACCGAGGCGCAGCGGCTCGGGCGCCTCGGCAGCTTCGAGCACGACTTCGGGACCGGGAGCTGGACCTTCTCCGACCCGCTCTGCGAGCTGTGGGGGCTGCCCCCCGGCGAGATGACCATCGAACGCGCACTCAGCCTGGTTGTCGCCGAGGACCGCGAGATCGTCATCAGCGCCTGGCGCGACGCCGCCCAGGGTGGTGGCAGCCACAGCTACGTCTATCGGATCCGCAGGCACGATGACGGCGCCGAGCGGACCATCCGTACCCGCGTCGAGGTGTCACTCGACGCCGACGGCCGGCCGGAGCACGGTCGCGGCACCGACCTCGACATCACCGACCTGGTCGTCGCAGAGCGACTCACGCAGCGCGCGAACGCCTTCTTCCACGCGGTGCTGACCGCGACGCCCGACTACACCCAGGTGACCGACCTGGCGACCGGGGCGATCATCTACGGCTCGCCCGGCAAAGAGGTCCTGGGCAGGCCGGCGTCCGAGCTTCAGGCCCTCGGGCGTGACGGCGTCGAGACGCTGATCCACCCCCACGACCTGAAGCCCGTACGGGACCTGACGGCTGCTGCGGCCGACCTCTGCGACGGCGAGTCGCTCCAGCTCCGCTTGCGGGCTCGGCACGTCGACGGAGGGTGGCGCTGGCTGAACCAGTCCATCACCCCTTTCCGGCGCGACGACGCCGGCGCGGTCGTCGAGGTCCTCGCCGTGCTGCGGGACGTCACGGACGTGGTCGAGGCGGAGGAGCGGCTCACCCATGCGGCCAAGCACGACGTCCTGACCGGCCTGCCGAACCGCACGCTGCTGGTCGAGACCCTCGACGCCGCCCTGCTCCGGTCGGCCCGCGAAGGCGGGGAGGTCGCGGTGCTGTTCTGTGACCTCGACGGGTTCAAGAACGTCAACGACACGGCCGGGCACGCGGCCGGCGATGCCGTGCTCTGCGAGACCGCCAGCCGGATCCGCAGCGTGCTCCGCCGTGAGGACATCGTCGCCCGGGTGGGCGGCGACGAGTTCGTGATCGTGGTCGAGCCGTGGAGCCGCGGCGACAGCCGGGTGGCCGGTGCCGAGCACCGTGACGTCGACTCCGACCGCGCGCTCGCGTTGCAGGTGGCCCGCCGGATCACCGAGGCACTGCGCCCGTCGATCCGGGTCAAGGGCGTCGAGCACACCGTGACTGCGAGCATCGGCATCACCTACGCCAGCCTCGGGCCCACCGGCCCGACCCAGGAGCTGACAGCTGAGGACGTGCTGCACGAGGCGGACGCGGCGATGTACGTGGCGAAGGACCTCGGCAAGAACCGGTTCGCACTCTTCGAGCCCGCTCGCGAACCGCACGTCCCGCTGAGCCGGCGCTCGGCCGAACAGCTGGGCCGGCGCTAGCCGAGCAGCCACTCCACGACCTGGGTCGCCGACCAGCCGCCGCTGTGCTCGGCGACGAGCCGGCGGACGCCGTCGAGGTCCGATCCGAGCGTGAGCAACGGCGGTTCGACGTAGCCGTCCGGGCGGGTCTGGGCCAGCCCGACGTTCGCGGTCAGCCCGTTGCACAGGCAGGCCACGCCCTCGGCCTGCTCTGCCGTTCCGCCCTTACCGAGGAACACGTCGACGGGCTCGCCGGAGCACCGGTAGCCGATCCGCCCGCTCGGCCGCTGAAAGGGCACGCGCAGGACGCCGAGGTCGCACAGCCGTTCCCGGTGCTGCTGAGTCGCCGCCGAGCTGGGCAGCGACGGCGCGCTGACCACCTTGAACGGGAACCCGGTGGGCGAGGCGGCCACGTCGGTGTTCACGGTGACACTCCCCTGCTCCAGGCCGGCCAGCACACCCTGGCGGAGGTCGACGGTCAGCCCGGACTCGTCGCAGAGGGCGAAGACGGTCCCGGCCTGGATACCGGCGGCCCCGACCGCCAACGCCCCCGCGAGCAGCTCCGGGGTCCCGTACGAGCCGGCCAGCCAGAACGGCAGGCCGAGCGAGACCATGCGGTCGATGTTGGCCTGATCACGGGGTCCGTAGACCGGCTCGCCCGCCTCGTCCACCACCAGCCGGCCCCGCGGCGGAGCGTTGTGGCCGCCCGCGCTCGGACCCTCGACCACGAAGCCGTCCGGCCGGGTGAGGTCGTCGCGGGCGAGGTAGGCCGCCAGCGCGTCGGAGGAGATGATCGCGAGGAACGTCGGGCGGCGCAGCTCCCCGTACGGGACCCAGTCGGCCGGGTTGACGGTCAGCCGGTGCTCGTCCGCCGAGCCCGCGACCTCGACGTGGGTCGAGCCGGGCCGGCCGGCCGCCAGCCGGTCCAGCAGCTGCGGGATGTCGCGGGGCAGGCCCGCCCCGATCAGCACGTAGTCGACGCCGGCGAGCATCGCGCCGAACACGGCGAACGGCGTGGCCAGCTGCACCTTCTCGAGGTAGTTGACCCCGACCAGGCCGCCGTGGCCCTCCTTGGCGAGGAACACCTCGACGAAGTTGGCGACGACGGTGAGCTCGCGTGCCCTGCGGCCGCCGGTCAAGGACAGCTTGGGCACGGGGGCGTAGCCCACTCCTGGCAGCCGGCCCTCATGCCGGAAATAGCGGGCCAGCAGCCACTCCACGACGTCGGGACGCGGGAAGGCGCTCAGGGCCCGGCGCAGGTGCCCGCCGGGGTCGCCGTCCTGCAGCCGCCGCGCCAGCACGATGTCGAGCGCAGTCCCGGAGACCACGCCGAGCTGACCGGTACGGGACACGGCAGCGGCGAGCTGCCACGACGACACCGCCACGCCCATGCCGCCTTGGATGATCACCGGATGACGCGGTGCAGGCACGACAGCCTCCTGGCTACGGTTGCGTAAGTTACGCCTCCGTAACCATGCGCGGTTGCTGCCGCCGCAACCAGGGACCTAAGTCCTCAGCCTCCTGGGTCGGCCGTCGATCCGCGAGAGCGAGCGCTCTCATCCGCCAGCGAATCAAAATCGGCAAATACAGGGGCCCAACCCGACTAACTCTGTCTTCTTTACAAACCCAACAAGATTGGTAGGCTTACGCAGCCCACCCGCCGATCGCGATCCGACGACCGGTACCGGGTTGGCTCGGCTTTGCCTGTCCCGCAGGCACTCTGACCCGATTGTCCGGTTTTTCCGCCGAGCTGCGCCCCGCGCGGCCGACTCCCGAGGTGACCCTTGAAGCCACGACGGCGCGTCGTCGCCCTCTCCATCAGCACAGCCCTGGTCGCCTCGGCGGCGGTGGGAGTGCCACTCAGCCTGCTCGGCTCCAGCGCCGCGTCCGCCGCGACCTTCGGCGGCAACAACCTGGTGGTCTACCGGGTCGGCGACGGGGCTGCCCCGCTGGGCAACGTCGCCACCGCGGTCTACCTCGACGAGTACACACCGGCAGGCGTTCTGGTCCGGTCGATCCCGGTCCGGACGGCCAGGTCCGGGGCCAACCAGCCGCTGACCGCCACCGGGTTGTCGACGTCGGAGGGCGAGATCGTCCGCTCGGCCAATGGCAAGTGGCTCACTATCACCGGCTACGCCGCTGCTCCCGGCACGGCCGGCCCGGGCGGCCTGTCCCTGACCGCCAGCCTGCCCACAGCCGTCCCCCGTACCGTCGGGATCGTCGACGGCAACGGAGTCGTCGACACCAGCACGACGCTCTCCGACGGCCCGGCGATCGTCCGGTCCGCAACCACGCTCGACGCGCAGCACCTGTGGGTCGCCGGCGGCGACGGGGGACTGCGCACCACGACGCTCGCGTCCCACACCAGCACCCCGGTCGCGGGCACCGCAACCAGCAACCTCAACGAGGTCACCGTGCAGGGTGGCGCGCTGTTCACCAGCGCGAGCGCCGGTGCGCGGCTGTCGCTGGTCAACGGCGCAGCCAAGCCCGGCGCCGGCGGCGCACTGACGGCGGTGCCGGGCGTCCCTGCCGGCATCCTTCCGTACGGCTACTCGTTCCTCGACCTCAACGCCGGCAGCTATGCCGGGACCGGGCTCGACACGCTGTACGTCCTCGACGACGCCGACCGCGGGGGCAGCGTCGAGAAGTACACGTTCAACGGCACGGCCTGGACGCTCGCCGGATCGGTCACCCTCGACGGTGCGTTCGCCCTCACCGCCACCCAGAGCGGTGCAGCCGTGAGCCTCGCAGTCACGACCCCGGCCGGTCTCTACTCGCTGTCCGACCCGAACGGGGCCGCCGGCACGTTCGCTGCGACGTCACCAGTACTGCTGGCCAGTGCGCCTGCCAACACGGCCTTCCGTGGTGTGGCCCTGGCACCGACCGCCCCGACGTCCCCGACGGTGTTCATCCACACGCCTGCTCTCGCCTCGCACGTCGCCGGCACGATCGGGACCGTCTCCGTGTCCGCCGACGTGACCAGCGCCAAGGGCATCAAGACCGTGACCATCGGCTTGGACAAGGTCAAGCCGGTGAAAGCCAAGCTGGTCAAGGGATCCACGACATTCACCGCGGTCGTGGACCTCAACGGCCTCAAAGCCGGTACGCACACCGTGCACCTGGTCGCCACCGACAAGGCCGGCAAGAAGACCAGCGTCTCGAGCGGCTTCACCTACGACCAGCTCAAGCTGCCGGCCAAGACCGCCGGCCCCGGCAACGACAGCCTGGTGTTCACCAAGGGCGTCGTGCGCAAGGGCTTTGCCGCGGTCGCCTACAAGGGCGCGCCGCGTGGGAAGGGCTTGATCTCCACCGGCACCGGCAAGATCACTTTCACCGCCTACGGCCGCGGCGTGCAGCTGCACCTGGCCCTTCGCAAGGACGCCGGCAAGGTCAAGGTCACCGTCGGCGGCAAGTCGTACGTGATCGACCTCTACAGCAAGAAGGCCAAGGACTACGTCAAGGTGGTCAAGGGGCTGAGCCTCGGCAAGCACCGGGTGACGATCACGGCACTGCATCAAAAGCGCAGCACCAGCACGGGCTACACGGTGTTCGCCGGCTGGGTCAAGGTGACCCTGTGAACCGCCGCGGCCGCGCCTCGACCCGCTCTTCGATGATCTCCCCGACGACTAGGAGCACGATGCTTCCCCGGCTCTCCCCCACACTCACCCGGTACGGGGTGATCGGTGCCACCACGCTGGCGCTCGCCGGCGGCATGCTGGTCGGGCCGGCGGCCGCCGACCCCGTTGCGACAGCTCCCGGCACCCCGCCAGCGGGGCTCAGCCAGACCGCGATCCTCGCCGGCGTCGGTGCCGACGCGGACGCGGAGCTGGTCGACCAGGTCGCCACGTCGTACAACGCCCAGCTGCCGGCTCCGGCCGGCCACCTCGCGTCGTACGACGCATTCAACCCGGTGACCGGTGCGAGTGAGACCATCAGCACCAAGCCGGGGTGCTCGCTGCCCCGGCCCAACGGCGCCAACACCGGCGTCTCGGCCCTGCTGTCCAACCCGAAGAGCACGGCCGACGGGACGACACCGTGCATCGACTTCGCCCGCTCCTCACGGGCGAAGAAGTCCGACGGCACGGAGAGCTCGTTGTCGTTCTACGCCTTCGCGCGGGACGCGGTCGACTGGGTGAGCATCGGCAAGAGCTATGCGCCGAAGACCCTCACCCTGGCCCAGCTCAAGGGCATCTTCGAGTGCTCGATCACCGACTGGAGCCAGGTCGGCGGTCAGGCCGGGGCGATCCACGTGTTCACCCCGCCGAGCGGCGCGGCCACGTACACCTTCTTCCTGCAGGCGATCGGATCCTCGCTCGCCTCCGTGGCCACCGGCTGCGGGTCGGCCACCCAGCCGACGCAGACCAACGACGGGACCTCGCTGGGTGGCGACCCACAGGCGATCGCGCCGTACGCGGTCACCAAGTGGGCGGCGCAGCGCAACAACGCGCCGGGCATCAAGGACCTGCGTGGCGGGGCTGTGCTCGGCGGGATCGGTGCGCCTGGCGCAGAGGTGGCAGCCACCACGACCACAACGGTCGGTGGCGTGACCTACACCGTGCTCAACCCCGCCTTCACCGCGGGTCCCCAGGGCCGGCTGCTCTACAACGTGGTGCGCACCGCCTCGGCCTCCGCGGAGCTGAAGACCATCTTCCAGCCTGGCGGGTTCATCTGCAGCCACCAGGACCAGCTCATCGTGCCGTTCGGTGCCACGCCCCTGGGCACCGACACCAGCGCCACGAACTACTGCGGTCAGCAGTCCTGACCACCTCCTCCGGGGGCGCCTCAGGCGCCCTTGGAGGAACTCTTACCCACCCGGAGCCCTTGCCGTGACCCTCGCCTCAGCCCCCACTCGCCGGGGCCGGACGATCCTCGCGCTCGGCCTGGTGCTCGGGTTGGGAATGTCTGCTGCGTCGGCGCTCCCGTCAAAGGCTTCGGCGCAGTCGACAGCCGTCACGATCGCCGCTCCAGGCGCAGGGTCGGGTGCAACCGTCACGATCAGCCGGGTGACCGCCCTGGTCAACCAGACGGTCGAGGTGAGCTGGACCGGCTTCCTGCCCAGCTCCTCGCCCCAGCTGCAGAACAGCGGCAGCAGCTATGACACCAGCACCCTCAACCCGGTCCGGGTCTACGAGTGCCGGAGCGACGACGCGTCCGGTCCGGCGAGCTCCTCCTCGTGCTACGGCTCGCAGGGCTTCGCCGGAGTCCCGGCCGGCGACGACGGAACCCCGGCAGTACCACCGGTTCCCGGTTATACCTACGCCGGCCAGACCGACCCGTACGCCAACACCCCCGACGGCCCGAGCAACGTCGAGGACACAGTCACGGCTGCCGACGGGACCGGCTCGGTGTCGATCCAGATCTTCACCCGGCAGGAGTCGGCCAGCCTCGGCTGCGACGAGAACGCCCCGTGCGCCCTCGTCGTGGTGCCCAACTACGGCCGCCCGCAGGGCGCGACCGAGGACCAGCTCGACGCACCGTGGGCCTGGGCCAACCGTACGGTCATCCCGCTGGCGTTCAGCCCGACCGCCGTCAACTGCCCGCTGGGGCATCCGCAGCTCAACGTCGAGGGCAGCCCGATGTCCAGCCGGGCCTTGCTCAGCTGGCGTGGTCTCGCCTGCAACGACGGCGCCGGAGCGGTGACCCTCAACTACACCGCGATCGGGGAGCAGCAGACCCGGGAGGACTTCGCGGCCGGGCTCAGCGACGTCGGGCTCACCACCCAGCCGCTCGACCCGGGCATCCTGCGGACCGGGAAGTACGTCTACGCACCGGTCGCGCTGTCGGGGGTGGCGATCGCGTTCCAGGTCGACGACGCCAACGGTCAGCCGGTGCGCACGATGAAGCTCAACCAGCGGCTGGTGGCCAAGCTGATCACCGCGTCCTACCGCGTCGCCGACGACCCGAACGTGGTCGGCAACCCGGCCAACCTGTTCCACGACCCGGAGTTCAAGGCGCTCAACCCCGGAGTGCAGTGGCCCTCGGGGGCGCCCGGCAACCACCCGCTGCTGATGGGTGACCTGTCCGACCTGACCTGGACGCTGACCAGCTGGATCGACGCGGATCCTGAGGCGCGCGCCTTTCTCAACGGCAAGCTGGACCCGTACGGGATGCATGTGAACGGGGCCTACCTCAAGCTGGCGCTGCCGGTCGCGTCATTCCCACTGCTCGACCAGCACCAGGCCGACACGTTCCAGCCGATCCAGGGCCTCGACCAGGTGGCGCGGCAGCTTTCCCTGGCGCAGTTCCCCGGCGCGCTCAGCGACGTCGAGAACGGCGTGACCGTGGTGACCAAGCCGGCCAGGCAGAACCCGGGCCGGCGCGAGGTGATCGGCATCATCGACACCGCCAACGCCGCTGCCTTCCTGCTCGACACCGCGTCGTTGCGCAACGCCGGCGGCGGCTACGTCGCGCCGACGGCCGGTGCGTTGCTCGCGACCGAGCGGCACCTGAGCGTCAACGCCGACGGCGTCACCCGACAGGTCGACCAGACAGACAAGACCAAGGTCGGCTATCCGCTGACGATGGTGGTCAACGCTGCACTCCCGTTGGGGGCCAAGGGTTCTCGAGCTGCTGGACTGCGGCACTTCCTGGCCTTCGCGTCAGGGCAGGGCCAGGTCCAAGGGCAGCGGGCCGGTCAGCTGCCGCCCGGATACGTGCCGCTGCCCAAGGACCTGCTCGCGTTGGACAAGGCAGCGCAACAGGCCCTCGTACGGGGCACGGCGACACCGGTGAAGCCCACCGCGACGCCGACGGTGAGCCCCACGACCACCAGGTCGACACCGACCCCCACGACCACCTCTCCTCCCGTCACAGCTCCGCCGGTGGCCACGCGGCCCGTCGTGTCGGCCGTGGTCCCGGCGACTGCGACTCCGTCGCCGCGACCCTCCCCGACGACGGCGACGCCTGCGGCCACGAACACGGCGCCCGCCCCGGCACCTTCGGCGACGTCGACGGTGCCGGTGGCCACGACCACCGCTGCGCCGGCGCCGGTGATCGAGCTGGCGTCGGTCAGCCGGTCCCACACCACCTCGGTGCCGATGCCACTGCTCGTCGCGGTCGGCCTGCTCACGCTGATCGCAGGCGGAGCCGTCCGCCTTCTTGCCGGCCGGAGACTGCCATGGCGACGCTGACAACACCTGCCGGCACGGCGATCCCGGCACAGAACGGAGCGCCCGCGCCTCCGCCGGCGGTCCCCCGCACGCGGCCGGCCCTCGCGGTCGTGATCGGCAACGTGCTGCTGCTGGCCGGGGTGCTGCTGCTGGCGTTCGCGGGATACCTCACGACCGGGTCGCGGCTGCAACAGGCGCACAGCCAGAACCTGCTCTACGACCAGCTGCGGGTGACCCTCAAGCACTCGACAACCCCCGTGGCCGAGCCGATCATCCCCGGCACCCCCATCGCGATGCTGCAGTCACCGAGGCTCGGCGGCAGTCAGGTCGTCGTCGAGGGCACCGCCGGCCGTGACCTCATGCGGGGCCCCGGCCACCGCCCGGACACGCCGCTGCCCGGGCAGCAGGGAGTCTCGGTGATCTTCGGCCGCGCCCTGGCCTACGGCGGCCCGTTCGGCGAGCTGCAGCTGCTCAGGGTCGGCGACCCGGTGACGGTTGTCACCGGGCAGGGGCGGTTCACGTACCGGATCGACTCGGTGCGCCGCAGCGACCAGTCCTTCACCCGGCTGCCCGCCGCGGCGTCGAGGCTGTCGCTCGTGACCTCCGACGGCTCCTGGACACCGTCGCAGTACTGGGTCGCGAGCGGCACCCTGGTCGCCGGCACGCCCTACGCCGTGCCGGTCCCCGGCCTGGCGGCCCCCGTACAGGACCAGCCGCTTCAGGGCGACTCCGGCTCCGCGGTGGCCCTGCTGCTCTGGTCCCAGCTGCTGCTGGTAGTCGTGGCTCTTGCCGCCTGGGGCTGGCTGCGGCTACCCCGGGTGATCGTCTGGGTTGGCGCGACGCCGGTCGCGCTGGCCGTCCTGTGGAACGTGTTCACCAACCTGTCCGCCCTGCTCCCCAACCTGCTGTGAGGCCTGAGATGTCTGTCCAGTCGGCGGTCGCGGAGACCGACCTCGTCGAGGCCCCGGCGAGTGGCGCCTCGAGCCTGCGGGCGCAGGGGATCAGCGCCTGGTTCGGCGCGCACCAGGTGCTCGACCAGGTCACCCTGGACATCACGGCAGGTGAGGTCACCGCGCTGATCGGGCCCTCGGGCTGCGGCAAGTCGACCTTCCTGCGCATCCTCAACCGGATGCACGAGCTGGTTCCCGGCGCGTCCTTGGCCGGCCGGGTGCTGCTCGACGACGTCGACATCTATCAGCCGGCGTCCCGGCCGACCGACAGCCGGCGCCGGATCGGCATGGTGTTCCAGCGGCCCAACCCGTTCCCGGCGATGTCGGTCTACGACAACGTCGTGTCGGGACTCAAGCTGACCGGGCGCAATACCCGCCACTCCCGCGGACGGGCAGACGACCTGGTCGAGGAGACGCTGCGCCGGGCCGGGCTCTGGGCCGAGGTCGCCAAGCGGTTGCACGTCCCCGGCGGTGCACTCTCCGGCGGCCAGCAGCAGCGGCTGTGCATCGCCCGCGCTCTCGCCGTGCGGCCCACGGTGCTGCTGATGGACGAGCCGTGCTCGGCACTCGACCCGACCTCCACCCGGCGGATCGAGGAGACCATCGCGGAGATCGCCCCTGACGTGACGATCGTCATCGTCACCCACAACATGCAGCAGGCGCAACGGGTCTCTCAGCAGTGTGCGTTCTTCCTCGCCGCCGAGGACGAGCCCGGCCGGATCGTCGAGCACGGCCCCACGTCCCAGCTGTTCGACGCGCCGACCGACCCCCGTACCTCCGACTACGTCCACGGGCGATTCGGGTGACCGCCGTCGTCGATCGGCCACTTGAGCGCACCTCGACCGAGTCGGTGCCACTTGCGGACGAGCGGGCCTTCCGTGCCGTCGTCCGCGGTTGCGCGATCGTGACCCTGTTGCTCATGGGTCTGATCGCGCTGTTCCTGCTGCTGCGGTCCTGGCCGGCGCTGCACCGCGCCGGCTTCTCGTTCCTGACCGAGAAGCGCTGGCTGCCCGACGTCAACCATTTCGGCGTGGCCGCCTTGCTGTCCGGGACGGTCGTCATCGGCTGCATCGCGTTGCTGGTGGCCGTACCGCTGGCGCTCGGGGCGTCACTGTTCATCAATGAGTATGCGCCGCGGCGGCTCCGCCGGCTGCTGGTCAGCATGATCGACCTGATGGCCGCGGTCCCCAGCATCGTCTACGGCCTGTGGGGGTTCTTCTTCCTGCAGCCACGGATGATCGGGCTGTCGCGCTGGCTGTCAGCGCATCTCGGCGGAGTGCTGCCGTTCCTGCACGTCCACGACGCCGACACCCCGTCGTCGTTCACCTCGTCCGCGTTCATCGCCGGCACCGTGGTCGGCATCGTTGTCGTCCCCACGGTCACCAGCGTCATGCGCGAGGTGTTCTCGCAGGCGCCGGTGGCCGAACGTGAGGCGGCGTTGGCGCTGGGATCGACGAAATGGGGAATGATCCGCACGGTCGTCATCCCGTTCGGCCGCGGCGGCATCATCGGGGGGTCGATGCTCGGGCTCGGCCGCGCCCTCGGCGAGACCATCGCGGTCTATCTGATCATCTCGCCCATCCTCGACTACACGACGCATCCGCTGCAGAGCGGCAGCAACACGATCGCCGCCTTCATCGCCTCGCGGTCCACCGAGTCCTCCTCGATCGGACTGGCCGGCCTGCTCGGTGCTGGACTCGTGCTGTTCCTGCTGACCCTGCTGGTCAACAGCATCGCCGCGGTCATCGTGGCGCGGTCCCGTTCGGGCGCAGTGACCGAATGACGAACGTGCCCTCAGCCCGCGTTCGGACCAGCAGCGTGACGCCCGAGCTGGTCTCCTCGCTGGTGGCCGCCGCCCTCGGGGCACTGGCCCTGGTCTGGCTCCTCTACGAGCGGATCCTCCCGACCTCTGGCATGCTCGGCTTCTGGTTGTGCTGGTACACCGCGTTTCTCGCCCTGTACGCGGTGGTTGTCGGCCTGACCCAGGATCGGCTCGCGGTGAGCGACCGGATCGCCGCGGTGGTGTTCTCGACCGCCGGTCTGGTGCTTTTCTCCGTCCTCCTCCTGGTGGTCGGCTTCGTCGTCGACAAGGGCTGGGACGCCGTACACCACTGGAACTTCTTCAGCGAGACAACGGCTCTGATCGGTCCCGACGCCCCCCTCGACCGGGGTGGCATCTATGCCGCAGCTGTCGGAACGCTCGAGCAGGTCGCGCTGTCGACGCTGATCAGCGTGCCGCTGGGCATCGCGACGGCTCTCTATCTCAACGAGGTACGTGGCCACCTGGCCGGTGTTGTCCGCACCATCGTCGAGGCGATGACCGCGATCCCGTCCATCCTCGCCGGCCTGTTCGTCTTCGCCGCCGTTGTGCTGACCCTCGGCTTCAACCGTTCCGGCCTGGCGGCGTCGCTGGCGCTCGCCGTGGAGATGCTGCCCATCGTCGCCCGTACCTCCGAGCTCGTGCTTCGCCTGGTACCGAACGGATTGCGTGAGGCTTCGGCGGCTCTGGGGGCGTCGCAGTGGGAGACCGTTCGACGTGTTGTCCTGCCGACAGCCCGCCCGTCCCTGGTCACCGCAGTACTGCTGGGGGTCGCCCGGGTGGTCGGTGAGACGTCGCCGATCCTGCTCACCGCAGGCTTCACGAACGAGCTGAACTACGACCCGCTGCACGGGCCACAGGTGTCCCTGCCGCTGTTCGCCTTCACCGAGGTGCGCTTCCCCGTCGACAACGCGATCACCCGGGCCTTCGGGGCGGCAGCGGCACTGCTGCTGCTGGTCCTGCTCCTGTTCACGTCCGCGCGGGTCATCGCCGGCCGCCCCCTCGGGCACGTGCGGCGACGGGAGCGCCGCCGACTGGCCCGAGCCTTCGCCACCGCCACCGATCCGACAAGACAGGTACCCACCGCGTGAAGCACCTCCTTCGTACCCTGCTGGCCGGGACCGTCGCCGTCAGCGCCTCCCTCGCCGCAAGCGCCGCCCATGCGGACAACTACGTCTCGATCACCGGCGCCGGATCGACCTGGTCGCAGGTCGCCATCGACGCCTGGCGTGCGGACATCCGGGCCAACGGCGTCGTGGTCAACTACTCAGGGACGGGGTCCACGGACGGGCGCACGCAGTACATCCAGCACACCGTCGACTTCGCCGTGACCGAGATCCCGTTCGAGAATCCGCCGGAGCCGGGGCAGCCTGCGGAGGTCCCTGACCGGCCGTACGCCTATCTGCCGATCGTCGCCGGCGGCACGTCGTTCATGTACCACCTGACCGTCGCCGGCAAGCAGGTGCGCGACTTGCGGCTGTCCGGCAAGACCTTGGCGCTTGTCTACACCGGGGCGGTGACCCGGTGGAACGACCCGCGGATCACCGCCGAGAACCAGGGCCGGGTCCTGCCCGACGAGGCGATCATCCCGGTGGTGCGCTCCGACGGAGCCGGTGCCTCTGCGCAGTTCAGCCGCTATCTGTGGAGGGTCTACCCGACGATCTGGTGCCCCTTCGCACAGTCCCACCTGGGTGCCTGTGGTCTCACCTCGTTCTTCCCGACGTTCGGCAACGCCAAGTCACAGGTGGGCTCGAACGGGGTCGCCGACTACGTCTCCGCGAGCTACGGCGAGGGCGCCATCGGCTACGTCGAGTTCGCCTATGCCAAGCGGATCAACTATCCGGTCGTGAGCCTGCTCAACCAGGCCGGCTACTACACCCAGCCGTCGGCCTCGGACGTCGCGGTCGCGCTGACCCGGGCGCAGATCAACGCCGACCTGACCCAGAACCTCGACTCGGTGTACGTCAACCCCGATCCGCGCACCTACCCGATGTCCAGCTACAGCTACATGGTGGTGCCGACCACGGCGGCCTCGCCTTTCAACGTCGACAAGGGAAAGAGTCTCGCGACGTTCATCAACTACTTCCTGTGCGCGGGGCAGCAGAAGGCTCAGATCCTCGGCTACTCGCCCCTGCCGAAGAACCTGGTGCAGGCAGGGTTCGCTCAGGTGGCCAAGATCCCCGGTACCGTGCCGTCGCCGGCGCTGAGCAGCTGCAACAACCCGGCACTGTCGGTGCTGACCAGCGCCGCGCAGCCGTTGCCCTGCCAGGCCGCGACGTCACGGGTGAGCTGCGACGGCCGCACTCCGGCCACTACCCCGCCCGCACCCACGACGACCACGAGCGCTCCCACGTCGACGACCACCTCCGCGGCGCCGACCACAGCCACTCCGAGGACGACGACCCCCGGCAGCGGCTCACCCGTACCGGTCACCAGCGCACCGGTCGGGAAGACCGCCGGCGCGACGCCGCCGGCCGAATCCAGCAGCAGGGCTGCCCCCGCTGCTGCCGCCGCGCCGACTCCCACAGCTCCCAGCGGCGGCGCCCCTGCGGCTACTCAGCTCGTCGACCCGGCCGGGGCACCCTACGTCACCTCGGTGTCGCTGGCAGCACGCTCGGAGAGCAGCCAGAACCGGTTGCTCTACTGGCTGAGCGCTCTTGTTCTGCTGGCCGTGGTGGTCGCCCCACCGGTGATCAGCTGGGTGCTGCTCAGGCGGAGGAACAGGTCCGCTACCGGTTGACCGGCGTGTGCCTGCACTGCTGCCCGTTCGGCGGGGGTGAGCAGCAGCACGAGCAGGATCCGGTCGACTCCGTGCTCACTGACGTCGTTGGTGACGTTGGATCACGGCACCCGGTGAACGACGCCCCCGGCCACGCCGAGGAAACTGCAGGCACCGCCGGCTTCGGGGGGGATCATGAACAGGCGCGTCATCGTAGGACTGGCCTCTCTGTTGGCCGTGGGCGGCGGCTCGGCCGTACAAGTCCGAGAAGACGGCTGAGGCCCAGTCGGTGGCCTTTGAAGCCGCTGGCAGCCGCAACACGAAGGCCGACCTGACGGCCAAGCTTCAGGGCCCGGCCGACGTCCGCGCAGCTCGCGGTACAGAACGCTTCTTGCTACTCAGCCAGCGACGTGGCCCTAGCGCAGACGCAGGTTGCATTCTCGAAGACTCGGGTGGCGGACTACACACACCGGTTGGCCAAGTAGCTTCAGACCAACGCTGGTGGTCAGCACGTGCCGGACCAGGATGGGCGATCGGGACGGCCGTCCGCCGGACATCCACGTGCCTCGCTCCCGCCTCTCGCTCCATCACGCCGCGGCGCCGCTAGCGTCTGCCGGTGCCCAAGAAGCGGTAGCCGACATAGAAGAGGCCAAGCCCGACCATGCCACCCAGGACGCCGCCGATGACTCTCGCCATTCCCCACCTTTCGGCCAACGTGCCAGCCGGAGAAGCGATCAGGTGATGCGCTGGGCGGCTGCCGGACCCTTGGCGGGTCCTCGGCACCCGGCATCCCCTACCGTCGCTCACCTAACCTGCGTGAAGGGCAACCTCGGTTCGCTGGGCAGGCTCGTCGCAGCAGCCGATCGACAACCGCTGTGTCTTACGTTCTGTGTTACGGTGGTTGCATGGCCGAGACCATCACCTTTCGTCCCGACGAGGACGCCGCCCGAGCCCTCGCAGTGCTGACCCGCGATGGCACTCCGGTGTCGACCGCAGTTCGTGCAGCCTTGATCGAGGCGGCTCGGCACCGGGCCCGAACGTCACTGCGTGCTGAAGCCGAGGCGCTGGCAGTCGACGAGCAAGACCGCGCCGAGGCGGCTCAGGTCCTGCGGGACATGGAGACCCTGCGTGCGTGGTGAGGTATATCGGGTGCGCGCGCCTCGAGATGCCCCGGGACATGAGCAGCGGGACCCTCGGTACGCCGTTGTCGTCCAGTCCGATGACCTCCCGCTCTCGACGTGGCTGGTCGCCCCGACGTCTACCTCAGCCCGACCGGCCAGCTTCAGACCCGAGGTAGAAATCGACGGTCGACCAACTCGGGTACTGGCGGAGCAAACAGCGGCAGTCGACCCCACCCGTCTCGGC
>JAWWOM010000006.1:0-4060 GCA_033851655.1 Frankiales bacterium | reverse complement strand
ACCGGCCCCGACACCTATTTGAGGAAGTCCGGGACGTCGAGGTCGTCGCTGTCGTCGAAGACGATGGTGCGCCGCGGCGGAACCGGCTCGCTGGGCTTCCAGGTGGTCGGGGCCGGATCCCTGCGGGTCGGGGCCGGTGCGGTCGCCTGGCGGGACCGGGTGGGGGCAGGTTCGGTCGCCGGCTTGGCCGCCGCCCGGATCTCCTCTGCGGCCGCGGTCGCCTGCCGGCGGGTCTCCGCCCGGGCCGGCGACGGGTGGCCGCCGTCGAAGCCGGCCGCGATGACGGTGACCCGTACCTCGTCCCCGAGCGCGTCGTCGATGACCGCGCCGAAGATGATGTTGGCCTCGGGGTGCGCGGCGTCGGCGACCAGCTGGGCCGCCTCGTTGATCTCGAACAAGCCGAGGTCGGAGCCACCAGCCACCGAGAGCAGGACGCCGTGGGCCCCGTCGATGGAGGCCTCGAGCAGCGGGCTGGAGATCGCCATCTCGGCTGCGGCCACCGCGCGGTCCTCGCCGCGGCTGGAGCCGATGCCCATCAATGCCGAGCCGGCGTCGGACATGACCGACTTGACGTCGGCGAAGTCGAGGTTGATCAGGCCAGGGGTGGTGATCAGGTCGGTGATGCCGGAGACACCGGACAGCAACACCTGGTCGGCCTGCTTGAAGGCGTCGATCACGCTGATGCTGCGGTCGCTGATCGACAGCAGCCGGTCGTTGGGGATCACGATCAGGGTGTCGACCTCGGCGCGCAGGTCCTCGATGCCGGTCTCGGACTGGGTCAGCCGGCGGCGGCCCTCGAAGGTGAACGGCCGGGTGACGACTCCGATCGTCAGAGCGCCGAGGCCGCGGGAGATGCGGGCGATCACGGGGGCGCCTCCGGTGCCCGTACCGCCGCCTTCGCCCGCGGTGACGAAGACCATGTCGGCGCCCTTGAGCACCTCCTCGATCTCGTCGGCGTGGTCCTCGGCGGCCTTGCGGCCGACCTCGGGATCAGCGCCGGCGCCCAAGCCCCGGGTGAGCTCGCGGCCGATGTCGAGCTTGACGTCGGCGTCGCTCATCAGCAACGCCTGCGCGTCGGTGTTGACCGCGATGAACTCGACGCCCTTGAGGCCGACCTCGATCATCCGGTTGACGGCGTTGACGCCGCCACCACCGATGCCGACGACCTTGATGACCGCGAGGTAGTTCTGCGGAGCTGCCACGTGACTCGCCTTCCGTCGGACCGACTATCGGCACCCTCACCCTCAGGTAGAGGTGTATAGTTATGTCAACCTGTGCCGAGGCGGACACTAGCGGACGCGCGCCAGGTTGCTCAAGTGACCCGCCGGGAACAGCGCCGGTTGTCCGTTTTCCTGCCCTGTCCAGGCGCCGCCATAGCGCTCGATCCAATTCCGTTACAGCCGCAATCCTGTTTCTTCCGGGTGGCCAGGATTAACCCCGCCGTCATTGCCCGGTGAATGGCCGGCCCCTACATTTGGCTGCGGCCGGGCTCGCACAGGTGTGGGGTCACAGGAGCTAGCACCCGGCTGATGGCGCCGGCGCAGTGGGCAACCCACCGGGGTTGTGGGGAGCCCACTGGCGGCCGGTGCCCAGGTGACGACCCGCTCACCGCCGGCACCAATGCTTGCTCCGAGCTGCCTATGACGCACCGAGTCCGCCGTCAGCTGCCACCCGTGCGGCTGAGTCATCGTCTCGCTGCCGTGGCCTTGCCGGCGGCGGGGCTCAGCCTGGTGCTGGCCCAGCTGGTCGGCCTGCCCGCAGCGGCCGCCGCCGCCGGGGTCGTGCACGTCAACTTCCAGCCCGCGAGCGTGACCGCGCCCGCCGGTTACACCGCCGACGTCGGGACCGCGTACAACGGGACGACCGGCTGGCAGACCCTTGCCGGCGCCCCACTCGACCTGACCCCGAACACCCGGGTACGGCACAGCGCCGCCTCCCCCGACGTCCGCTACGACACCCAGCTGCTGATGCAGGCGCCTTCCGGCAGCGGCAACACCACCCCCGGCAGATGGGTGACCTCGCTGACCAACGGCAGCTACGACGTGACGGTCGCCGTCGGCGACCCGACCGCGACCAACTCCGTCGACGAGATCGTCGCCCAGCCGGGCACCGCCGACGCGGTGACGATCATCAACCAGTACGTGCCCACGTCAGCGGCACCGTGGAGCACCAGGACGGCGCGGGTCAAGGTGTCCGGCGGCCAGCTCGTCCTCTCGCCGGCCGGTGGCAGCAACACCAAGATCGACTTCGTGGATGCCGTGCCGGTCGCGACGTCCGGAGCCGCCCTCTCGGTGCGCTCCCCCGACAGCGCGACGCTGGCCCTGTCCGCTCCCCGGCTGGTGTTCTCCACGCTGCGTGGGTCAGCCAACCCGCCGGCCCGCAGCTTCACCTTCTCCAACACCGGGACCGCCACGCTGACGGTGTCCGGGCTCACGGTCACCGGCACGGACGCGAGCAGCTTCGGCCTGCCCACCGGAGCGCCCACGTCGCTGTCGATCCCGCCGGGCGGCTCGGCGACCGTCGCCGTGCAGTTCCACCCGACCGACCCGACGGGGTGCCCCAACAGCAGCAGCCCGTACGCGATCGGCAGCGTCAACCGCTCGGCCTCGCTGACGTTCAGCTCGAACGACCCGGCGCAGCCGTCCGGCGCGCTCAGCCTGGCCGGGGTGAACTCGTGTGCCCCCGGCGGCAACTCGGAGCCGGTGCTCGACCAGATCGTGGCGGCGCTCGGCTACACCACCGTCGTCGACAACGCGAACATCGACCGGCGTTACATCGGCCCGACCCGGTGGCTCTCCGGCACCGACGAGGTCATCTCCCCGTACTTCCGGGCGGCCAACGCCTCGCAGCCGGTCAGCCTCACGCCGATCGCCCACTACGGCGGGCCGAACACGGCGGCCGCCTACGGCCGGACCGGGTGGTACGCGCAGGGCGCGGCGATGACCTCGACCTTCAGCTGCAGCTCCGCCTGCCAGCAGCTGTGGAACTTCCCGGCCGACCCGTCGTCGACCGCGTACAACCAGAACCAGAAGCTGCTGCCGACGCCGGTGGGGACGACGACGTTCAGTCCCCCAGGCGCGTTCGGCATCTACAGCGGCGACTTCAGCGACGTCAACTTCTCCGACGACACCCTCAACCACGCGCACAGCACCTCCAACACCGACGTGCCCGTTGCCCACTACCTGCACGACCTGCGGGTCTACCAGGCGTACGGGCCGGGGCACGTGGCCATCCCCAACACCTACCTGGTCGGCATCGACATCACGCGGGTGCCGGCGTACAAGAACAACGACTTCCAGGACGTGGTGCTGCTGCTGCGCAACGCGACTCCCGCCCTCGCGGCCGGTGCACTGCCCGCAACCACCCTCAACCTCGCGGCCGGCGGGACCGTCAGCGGGTCGTGTGCCGTGACCGGGTTCGACGGAGTGCTGCCGAACACCGCAGGTGACCAGTGCAAGGCTGCCAACATGGCGTTCAGGACCGGCGGCCTGGCGGTCACGTCGACCGCGGGTCAGCTCGCGAACAACAACCAGCAGAACGCGCTCTACAAGACCTTTGACGCCACCCGGGGCCAGTTCACCGTGACGGCACGGGTTGTCGGCCCGGTCACCCAGCTCACCACGGACTACCAGCAGATCGGCGCGTGGTTCGGCCCCGACCAGAACAACTTCGTCAAGGTCGAGGCCGAGCACAACGGCACCGGCAGCCCGCACCTCACGATGTTCTACCGGGAGAACGGCGTCGCCGGCACCGTCGGCAGCGTGGCCCTGCCGGCGATGACCACGGCCAGCACCCTGGACCTGGTGATCCGCGGCAACACCACGGTGCCCGACCCGGTCCCGTACGGGGACACCTACTCCGTGCACGGCTATCCGCTGGACGAGCTGACGGTCTTCTACAGCCTGAACGGTGCCGCGCTGGTGCAGGTCGGCTCGGTCAAGATGCCCGCCAATGTCACCGGATGGTTCTCCCGGCAGGCGAAGGCAGGCATCCTGGACTCGAACACCGGCTCGTCGACGGCGGTCACGGCGACGTTCTCGAAGTTCTCGATCACCGCCCC
>JAWWOM010000372.1:0-15021 GCA_033851655.1 Frankiales bacterium | reverse complement strand
TCCTCGACTTCCCATCCAGGCGCAAGGGGCTTCGCCGTCAAGACCAGGTCTGGGCGGTGCACCTGGCGGCATAGCGTGGCGGTGCTGCGGTGTTGTCGCGGGGGCAGGCTAACCGGCGTCGTTGACTGCTAGGTACATCGCGATATATCGTGACGTTACTAGAGGCGCAGCAGTGAAGGATGGCAACGTATGGCGATGGGCATGGGTGGCGGCATGGGCCACGGGATGGGCGGAGGCATGGGCCATCCCCGAGGGCACTCCGGCGAAAAGGTGGCAATGCCGGACAAGGCCGTCGTCAAGCGGGTCGCGCGGCTGTTCCGCCCGTACCGGCGGGACGTCCTCGTCGTCGCCGTGACGATCCTGATCACCGCAGGCCTGGGCGTCGTCAGCCCGTTGCTGATCAAGCCGGTGTTCGACGACGGCCTGTTCCCCAAGGGCGGCCCCAACATCGGCGTGCTCAGCTGGCTGGTTGCCGCGATGGTGGCCATCGCGATCGTCTCCAGCGTCATCGGTGTCTACCAGTCCTACCTCACCAACGTGGTCGGCCAGCGGGTGATGCGCGACCTGCGGGCCAAGCTGTACGAGCACCTGCAGGGCCTGTCGTTGCGGTTCTTCACGTCCACCAAGACCGGCGAGATCCAGTCCCGGCTGGCCAACGACGTGGGCGGCCTGCAGAGCGTCATCACCGACACGGCGAGCACGTTGCTGTCCAACTCGGTGATCCTGATCAGCACGCTGGTCGCGATGTCCATCCTGTCCTGGAAGCTCACGATCCTGTCCCTGGTCCTGCTGCCGCTGTTCATCGTGCTGACCCGCACGGTCGGCCGGGCCCGGCGCAAGGTCGCCGCAGAGACCCAGATCGCGCTGGCCGAGATGAGCGCGACAACCGAGGAGACGCTCTCGGTCTCCGGTGTCCTGCTGAGCAAGGTGTTCGGCCGGCAGGCCGAGGAGAGCGAGCGCTACCGCGAGCAGAACGAGCGGCTGGCCCGGCTCCAGGTCCGCCAGCAGATCATCGGCCGGTCGTTCTTCGCGGTCGTCTCGACGTTCTTCTCGATCACACCGGCAGCGGTCTACCTGGTCGCCGGCCTGACCGGCCGGCACGGCGGCGGGCTCTCCAGCGGCACCCTGGTCGCGTTCACCACGTTGCAGACCCGGCTCTTCCTGCCGATGGGCCAGCTGCTCCAGACCTCCACCGAGGTGAGCAGCTCACTGGCCCTGTTCGACCGGGTCTTCAGCTATCTCGACATGGAAGCTGACATCGTCGACGCCCCGGACGCGCGCGAGCCCAAGCAGCCGGTACGGGGCCAGGTGTCGCTGAGGGACGTCTGGTTCTCGTACGAGACCGGGCCGGCGGGGGTGACCGACACCGACGACAGTCACGGCGAGGCTGCTGTCGAGGAGGCGGAGGAGCTCGTCGCCGCGGCGGCGGTGGGGGTCGACCCGGGGCATCTGGTACAGCCGCAGGAGACCGGGCGCCGGTGGGCGCTGCGCGGTGTCGACCTGGACATCGAGCCGGGACAGCTGGCGGCGATCGTCGGCCCGAGCGGTGCCGGCAAGACCACGATCTCCTACCTGGTGCCGCGGCTCTACGACGTGACCAGGGGTGCGGTGCTGCTCGACGGCGCGGACGTCCGCGAGCTGACCCTGGCCTCGATGTCCGACACCGTCGGCATGGTGACCCAGGAGAGCTATCTGTTCCACGCGACGGTCCGGCAGAACCTCGCCTACTCCAGGCCGGACGCCACCGACGAGGAGGTCGAGGCCGCCGCCCGCGCCGCCCAGATCCACGACCGGATCATGGAGTTCGACAAGGGCTACGACACCGTGGTCGGTGAGCGCGGCTATCGCCTCTCCGGCGGGGAGAAGCAGCGAATCGCGATCGCCCGGGTCATCCTCAAGGACCCGCGGGTGCTGATCCTCGACGAGGCGACCTCGGCGCTGGACACCGCCAACGAGCGGCTGGTGCAGGCGGCGCTGCAGCCGCTCATGTCCGGCCGTACGACCATCGCGATCGCCCACCGGCTCTCGACGATCCGGGCGGCTGACGTGATCTTCGTCCTCGACCGCGGCCGGGTGGCTGAGCGCGGCACCCACGAGGAGCTGCTCGCCCACGGCGGCCTCTATGCCTCGCTCTACGACCAGCAGTACGGCGGCGGCCTGGTCGAGGCGCGCTGCGAGGACGGCGTCGTCTTCACCGACGGCCACGTCCTCAACATGCCGGCGGCCGGTGTCATGCAGCGGACGCGGCGGGGCGCACCAGACGCCTAACCGCCGCCCCCACCCACCGCGTCGGCCCGCTGGAACAGCCCCCAGACGAACGTTGCCAGCAGGTCGCCGACGACGACACCCCACCGGCTGTTGAGCTGCAGGTCCACCTGCCCGGCCGCCGGGTGGGCAGCGGTCAGGTCGCCGACCACGCACGACCACGGCGGGATGGCGGCCAGGTCTGCCAGCGGCACCGACGGGGCGCCGCGGACCCGTACCAGCCATTCGTGCAGCACCGTGCCGTCGAGGTCGGTGACCACCTCCCAGGCCAGGTCCGGCCAGAGCACCGGCAGTGACCAGCGCGAGGCCAGCAGGTCGACCTCCCCGAACGCGATGGTCCGTTCCGAGTCCGGGGCACCCAGGGCGAGGGAGAACCGTCGTACGTCGCCCGGGTAGCGGGTCGAGTGCATCAGCTCCTGCCAGCGCCGGTGGGCCGCCCGCAGGTCGGCCCGGCCGGCGTCCAGCCGGTCCAGCGCTGCGGCCACCAGGTCGGGGTGGAAGTCCTGCATCCGGCGCAGCAGCATCAGCTCGAACTCGCGCCGGCCGAACCCGCGCATCAGCCCCACCCGGCGGCGCGGACGCCGCCGGCAGTGGCAGCGGCCAGCACCACGACCACCAGAAACGGAGCCCGCAGTACGAGGGCGACAGCGGCGACGGCAAGCCCGGCGACGCGGGCATCGACGGTGAGCCGCGCGCCGGTGCTGAAGGTCTGAACCATGACCAACGCTGCGAGCAACGCAGCCGGCAACAATGCGGAAACCCTTGCAGCCAAAGGATTCTGCAGCCAACGCGCTGGTACGAGGTAACCGCTCAGCTTCAGCGCGAAGGACACCAGCGATGCCGCGATGACGGCGGTCCAGGTGCTCACCGCGTCGGCCTGCGGAACAGCCAGCCGGCGGCGACGGCGACGGCTGCGGCGGCGACCACCGGCAGCCCGACGGCGACGACCGGCACGAGCGCTGCGGCGACGAGCGCGCCGGCAGCGGCGACCGCTGCCGCCTGCCGGTCCCGCAGCCGCGGCCAGAGCAGGGCCAGGAAGGCTGCGCCCGCCGCGGCGTCCAGCCCGTAGCGGCGCGGGTCGCCGAGCGCGTTGCCGAGCAGCGCCCCGGCGAACGTCATCAGGTTCCAGCCGACGAACACGGTGATCCCGGTGACCCAGAACCCGGTCGCCCTGCTGGCGGGGTCCGGCTGGGCTACGGCCACGGCGGTGGACTCGTCGATCGTCAGCTGGGCCGCTGCCAGCCGGCGGACCCCGCGCGGCTGCAGCAGTCCGGCCAGCTGGAGCCCGTACAAGCCGTTGCGGACGCCGAGCAGCGACGACGCGGCCACGGCAGCACCGACGCTGCCGCCACCGCCGAGGACGCCCACGAGGGCGAACTGCGAGCCGCCGCTGAACAGCAGCAGCGAGGTCACGCAGGCCTGCCACACCGAGAGCCCGTTGGCCACCGCGAGGGCGCCCAGGCTGATGCCGTAGAGCGAGGTGGCGACGCCGACGGACAGCCCTTGCCGTACGGCGGCCCGGCTGGCCGGCGGGTGGAGGGGCGAGGTCACGACACGGGGTAGGCGGTCCCCGGCCGGGCACCACGCCTGATGCCCCAGCGGACGACCGACTCGGCACCGGGCTCCAGCCGGATCACGTCCTGGCCGGTCTGGAACGCGTTCGGCGGGCAGGTCATCGGCTCGAGTGCCACGCCGCGACGCCGCCACTCCGGCACGAACGCGTCCCCCGTACAGACCTGGAACCACGAGCAGGTCGACGCCTCCCACCACATGCTGGTGGCGTCGCTGCCGCCTGGCCCCCACAGCGTGGCCCAGCTCAGCCCGTCGGCGTCGACCTCGATGTCGGTGTAGGCGTTGTCGACGTCGCGGCCGGCCAGCGGAGCGGCGCCGGTGAAGTCGTAGTCGGTGCCGGCCACACCGACCACCTCGCGGGGGAGCAGCACCTCGTCGGTGAGCACCACCCGCCGTGCCGACAGGTGCAGCCGGCAGTCGTCGATGTGGCTGTCGCCGACCCGGAGGTAGGGGTGCGCCGCGAATCCGTACGGGGCCGCGGTGCTGCCCTTGTTCGTGGCGGTCAGCGCGACGGCCAGACCGTCAGCAGAGGCGCTGTAGGAGATCTCGAAGTCGACCAGGAACGGATAGCCGTCCTGCGGGCAGAGCCGGTAGCCCAGCACCACCGTGTCGTCAGCCCGTGCCCGGACCTCCCAGATCGCCCAGCGGGCCAGCCCGTGCAGCGCTGCCATCCTGCCGGGCTCGGTCAGCCCGGCCTGGATCTCCACCCCGTCCCAGGTGTAGCGGCCGTTGCCGATGCGGTTGGGCCAGGGGATGCACAGCTGCCCCCGCCCGTACGGGATCGCCTCCTCGGCGGTGAAGCCGTCGACCAGCGGGCTGCCGTCCTGGGTGAGCGTCCGCAGCGCTGCCCCGAGGGTCACGACGACCGCCTCCGTGCCACCGCCGGCGATGGTGATCTGGTCCGCGGACGGGCTGGCCGGCGTCGCGTCGTCGCGTCGAGTCATGAATCGCAGTCTGTCAGCACCCCCGTCGCGGCGTCCAAGAACCACCCCGTCCAGGGTGAGGGAAGACGTGACCGTCCGGGAGGCGGGACTTGGTGTGTTCCGCCGACGGGTGGGCCGCCGCTCCCGGTACACTGGGACACATCCCGGCCTCCCCAGCCGCTGAGCGGTTTCCCGACTCGCAACGTCATCGTGCTCGCACCACAACCACGAGGAGCTCGTCCGTGCCCACCGGCGACGGCCAGCCAATCCCCGACGACTTCGACGACCAGGGCGAGCAACCTCCCAAGGACGCCTGCGGCGTCTTCGCCGTGTGGGCCCCGGGCGAGGCGGTCTCCAAGCTCACCTACTTCGGGATGTACGCCCTGCAGCACCGTGGCCAGGAGGCTGCGGGGATGGCGGTCAGCGACGGCTCGACCGTCGTCGTCTACAAGGAGCTCGGCCTGGTCTCCCAGGTGTTCGACGAGTCGACCCTGCAGGCGTTGCACGGCCATCTGGCCATCGGCCATACCCGCTACTCGACCACCGGGTCCTGCACCTGGGAGAACGCGCAGCCGTCGTTCCGGTCCATCCGGGGCGGCGGCTCCGTCGCTCTCGGGCACAACGGCAACCTGACCAACACCGCGGAGCTCGCGGCCAAGATCGCAGCGGACGGCGACGACGGGCAGAGTCTCGGCGCCACCAGCGACTCCGACCTGATCACCCGGCTGTTGTCCTCGTTCCCGGACCTGTCCCTCGAGGCGGCCGCCCTCGAGGTGCTGCCCCAGCTGCGCGGCGCCTTCTCCCTGGTCTTCATGGACGAGACGACGATCTACGCGGCCCGCGACCCGCACGGTGTGCGCCCGCTGGTGCTCGGCCGGCTCGAGCGCGGCTGGGTCGTGGCCAGCGAGACCGCAGCGCTGGACATCGTCGGCGCCAGCGTCGTCCGCGAGGTCGAGCCCGGCGAGCTGCTGGTCATCGACGAGCACGGCCTGCGCTCCTCGCGGTTCGCGGAGGCGACGCCCAAGGGCTGCCTGTTCGAGTACGTCTACCTCGCCCGTCCCGACACCACCATCGCCGGCCGCAACGTGCACGAGACCCGGGTCGAGGTGGGTCGCCGGCTGGCCAAGGAGTCCCCGGTCGAGGCCGACCTGGTGATCCCCGTACCGGAGTCGGGAACGCCTGCTGCGATCGGGTACGCCGAGGCCAGCGGCATCCCCTATGCGATGGGCCTGGTCAAGAACGCCTACGTCGGCCGCACCTTCATCCAGCCGTCGCAGACCATCCGCCAGCTCGGCATCCGGCTCAAGCTCAACCCGCTGCGCGAGGTGCTCAAGGGCAAGCGGCTGGTGGTGGTCGACGACTCGATCGTGCGCGGCAACACCCAGCGCGCCCTGGTCCGGATGCTGCGCGAGGCCGGCGCGACCGAGGTGCACGTCCGGATCTCCTCGCCGCCGGTCAAGTGGCCGTGCTTCTACGGCATCGACTTCGCCAGCCGGGCCGAGCTGGTCGCCAACGGTCTCGACATCGACGGCATCCGCGCCTCGATCGGCGCCGACTCCCTGGCCTACGTGTCCCTCGACAAGCTGGTCGAGGCCACCACCCTGCCGGTCGAGCGGCTGTGCACGGCGTGCTTCACCGGCAGCTACCCGATCGAGATCCCCGACCCGGACCTGATCGGCAAGCACGTGCTCGAAGGCATCGAACGGGTCGTCCGCAGTGACACCGGTGACACCGGCCCGCGGCACGAGCACCCCGAGGGGATCGACCGGCTGCTCATCGCCGGCGGAGCAGAGGACGCACTCACCCGCCCATGACCAACAACCCCGATGCGGTGGGAGCGACCTACGCGTCCGCCGGCGTCGACATCGAAGCAGGCGACCGCGCGGTCGAGCTGATGAAGGCCAAGGTCGCCAGGGCCACCCGGCCCGAGGTCGTCGGCGACCTGGGCGGATTCGCCGGGCTGTTCGCCGTCGACTTCAGCAAGTACACCAAGCCGCTGCTGGCCTCCTCCACTGACGGCGTCGGCACCAAGCTGACGATCGCCCAGGCCATGGACAAGCACGACACCATCGGCCAGGACCTGGTCGGCATGGTCGTCGACGACCTGGTGGTCTGCGGGGCGGAGCCGCTGTTCATGCTCGACTACATCGCCTGCGGCCAGGTCGTCCCCGAGCGGATGGCCGAGATCGTCGGTGGCGTCGCCGAGGGCTGCCGGATCGCCGGCTGCGCCCTCGTCGGCGGTGAGACGGCCGAGCACCCCGGCATCATGGGGCCGGACGAGTACGACCTGGCTGGTGCGGGTGTCGGCATCGTCGACGCGGACGCGGTTCTCGGCAGTGAGCGGGTCCGCGAGGGCGACGTGGTGATCGCGATGGCCTCGAGCGGCCTGCACTCCAACGGCTACTCACTGGCCCGGCACGTGCTGCTGCAGTCGGCCCGGTTGCCCCTGGACGCAGACCTGGACGACCTCGACGGCACCCTGGGCGAGGTCCTGCTCACCCCGACCAGGATCTACGCCAAGGACTGCCTGGCGCTGGCCCGCGAGGTCGACGTGCACGCCTATTCGCACGTGACCGGTGGCGGCCTGGCGGCCAACCTGTCCCGGGTGCTGCCGGAGGGGCTGGACGCGACGCTGGACCGGTCCACCTGGTCGCTGCCGGCGATCGTCCGGCTGATCGCCGACCGCGGCCGGGTCGAGCAGGCCGAGATGGAGCGCACGTTCAACATGGGCGTCGGCATGGTCGCCGTGGTCGCCGCCGCGGACGCCGACCGGGCGCTCGCCGTACTCATGGGCCGCCACGTCCCTGCCTGGGTGGCCGGCACCGTCGTACGGGGTGCCGGCTCCGGCGGGGTGGCCCGGCTCAACGGCGGCTACCGCCCGGCCTGAACGCGGCCGGCAACGGCGGGCTCAAAGCGCGGACTTGCTCCAGTCGACGGCTGCCGGGGCGACGACCTTGCCCACGTCCAGCTGGATGTCCTCACGGGACTGCAGGGGGATCGTCGCCGGGTCGCCGTTGAACGGCTTGCCGTTGACGTAGGCGGTCACCTTGCCCGTCGCCGGGCCGACCTGGGTCGGGCTGAGCGGCTGCCCCCAGATGGCGAACACGTCGCTGAGCGGATAGAGCTTGGTCGTCGGTGACTCGACGTGGATGATGCCGTCGTCGGCGTGCGTGTGCAGCCAGTAGTAGCACTTCGTGGCCGACGCGAAGGAGGAGCCATTCGTCTGCTGCACCTGCAACCCCACGATGCCGATGCCCAGCGGGATCGGCCGCAGCACCCCGTCCACGTAGACCGCGAGGTGGCTGTGGATGTGGTAGGCGACCTGTTCCTCGGCGCCGCACTGCACGCCGTCGATGGTCTGCCCCGTGGCTTCCTTGCTGAGGCCGGCCAGCGGTGTGCCCGTCTCGATCGCGATGCCCTCGGGCCCGAGCGCGGGCGAGGTGGAGCCGCCGCCGCTGCTGATGATCACGAACACGCCGACCAGGACGGCGACCAGCACGACGACGGCCCCGACGATCAGCGCCCGGCGGCGGCGCTCGGCGCGGGCGTGGTCGCGTCGGAGTGCGGCGGCGCGCTGGGCGGCCGAGCTCCTGCTCCGAGTCGGCTCCCGGTCAGGCAGTGCGGTGGTCCTGCGCCGGGCCGTCGGAGTCGTCCGGGTCGTCGTCGAGCTCGTCGGCGTACGGGTCGATGTACTCGTCGTCGGTCTCGGACTGCTCCGCCTCGCTCGGCACCGGACGTGTCACCGGTTCTCCAGCGAGCTCGGCACGCAGACGGTCCAGGTCGGTTCCGCCGCTGCTGTACTTCAGCTCGCGGGCGACCTTGGTCTGCTTCGCCTTGGCTCGGCCGCGCCCCATGGCTCGACCCCCTCGGTACGACGGAGGCGCGCGGCACTCCGGCATGATCGCGTCGTTCACTCCCAGCGGAGCCGTCGGCCCGCTGCCCACGTCAACGGTACCTGTTCGCCCCCCCGCTCCGCCACGCGGCACGTCGAGATCCGGGACATCTGGTCAGGGAATTGCCGGGGAGCCGCCCGGGAGGCCCGGCAGCGCCGCCTGCCGCGGCGTGCCACGATGGCCAGGTGATCTCGTACGCCGCGTCGTTGCGGGTCTACGAACCGCTGCGGGCGTTCCCTGAGCCGGAACGCACGCGGTGGACCGAGTACGTCGACCATGGCCTGGGCCACGACCAGGTCAGCGGCGCGGCCGCCGAGCACGCGGCCGGCGTGGCTGCGGTCATCGCGGTGCCGCCGACCGGGGCCCCTGAGGATCCCGAGCTGGCCTTCGTACGGGTGCAGGAAGGCGTCGCCTACGTCTGCCCCACCCGTACCCGGCTGCGGGCCTGGCAGGCGCTGTCGGAGTTCCGCGCGTCGCTGCCCGAGGTCGTCGCCGGCGCCTTCGTCCCGCTCGCGGTGATCGAGAACGCGGAGAACGCGCTGGAGAAGTGGCTGATGGAGCACCCCGATCTGCGGGTGCACGTACAGAGCGTCGGCTACCAGATGCCGCTGCGCTGGTTGATGCTCTTCGATGCGACGGAGCGCGAGCTGGTGCTCGGGCCGCGGTTCGACGTCGCCGAGGTGGCGCCCGAGGCTCTCCGGCGCAGCCTCTACGTCACGACGATGGCGCAGGCCCGGCGCCGCGCGGCGCGGTCGCTCAACGTGGTCCGCCGGGCCATCGAGGACGGCCCGGTGGTCGCCGGGGTCGAGGCCGTCGCCCGATGGCTCGAGGAGTTCCACCCGCACTCCCTGGTCGAGCTCGACTACGGCGGCACCGTGCACCTGTTCAGCGACGAGGAGCTGGTCGACGACGAGTCCACGGCGCTGGTGGCCCGGGCCCTGAAGGCGCTGGAGAAGGGGGACACGGAGGCGGCCGGGGAGGCCTACGAGCAGGTGATGGCGTTCTGGCACGGCGTCCAGCAGTTCGAGACGGTGAACTGACGCCACCATGATCAGTTAGACGGTTCCGGGCCTGACGACTAGGCCGTTCGGCGTAGAAATCGGCCGGAGTTGTCTCATCCGCCCTGAAAGATAGTTCTGATGGGCCATATCGGACATCGCGGGCCAACCAGCACTATGAACCCGAAGGTCGGCGCTGAGCCGGCCGCCTGCGAACGAGGGGACCCCGACATGACCGCCCGTACGACCGAATCCGAGCCGCTGCTCACCCCGGCCGAGGTGGCCACGATGTTCCGGGTCGACCCCAAGACGGTGACCCGCTGGGCCAAGGCCGGCAAGCTCACCTCGATCCGCACTCTCGGTGGCCACCGGCGCTACCGCGAGAGCGAGGTCCGCTCCCTTCTCGGCGGCATCCCCGAGCAGCGTTCCGAAGACCTGGCATAGCGGGGATTCTCCCGGCACGGGCCCCGCGTGGGGCCGGCCGGGAGACTTCTGAGGCTCTGTCCGGCAGGTCCCTGCTCGCCCGTGGTCCCGCTCGGGGTATAACCGAGCGAGACCATGAGCCGAGGAGCGGACTTCCATGCGCGTGAACGAGAACGGCCAGTACGTCAGCGATGACGGCTTCTGGGTGTGGGATGGCGCCGCGTGGATCCCCGCAGACGGGTCCGCGGCCCCCGCAGCAGCCGAGACGGCGGTCGCTGAGCCGGCCACTGCAGTCGAGCCGGCAGCCGAAACGGCGGCCTACGAGCCCGAGGCCACCCAGCTCTACCAGGCGGTGGACTTCGCCTCGGACACGACGGCGCACGACACCGCCGTGACTGGTCCCGAGCCCGGGACCCTGTCCTCCGGCGACCGGGTGGTGCCCCAGGTCGACAATGCCCACCCGATGTCGCCGGACGGGCGGCACTGGTGGGACGGCGAGAAGTGGATCGACGTCTCCACCGACGCCACCAGCCTGCACATGGCCGGGATCGCCGAGGACTCGCCCGCGGCCACGGTCGACGCCGGCTGGCAGGGCACCGACCGTGAGGTCCCGGAGACGCCAGGGGTCACCGCGGAGACCTTCACCGAGCCGGAGCCGGAGCGGCAGCCGGAGCGCCAGCTGTCCCCGGACGGCATGTGGGAGTGGAACGGCACCCAGTGGGTGCCGGCCGACCAGCGGCAGGCGGCCCCGGAGCCCGCCGTGGAGCAGGAGCCGGTCAAGGCCGAGCGCCAGCTGTCCCCGGACGGGCACTGGGAGTGGGATGGCACGGCATGGGTCCCCGCCCAGCAGGAGGCGGTCGCGCCGGTGCCGGCCGGAGCCCACGTGTCGCCCGACGGGCACTGGTGGTGGGACGGCTCACAGTGGCTGCCCACCGGCCGCTGACCTTTGTCCGGGTTGCTCCCGCGTCGGGTTAGTTGCCTGCGCAACTAAGTGGTTCATCCGCCTATCATGGAGCTGTGAGCCCTCCGCAGCCCCTTGATGAGCTCGAGATGTCGGCCTGGCACTCGATGCTGCGCGCCCATGCCTCGGTCGTGCGGCGGCTCGAGAGCGAACTCACCACGGAGCACGGGCTGTCCCTGCCGGCCTACGAGGTGCTCGCGCACCTGTCCGCGAGGCCGGACCGCTCGCTGCGGATGACCGAGCTGTCGGAGGCGGCCTTGCTGTCCCCCAGCGGGGTGACCCGGCTGGTCGACAAGCTGCAGCGCGAAGGACTGGTCTGCCGTCGGCGCTGTGCCGCCGACGCGCGGGTGATCTACTGCGAGCTGACCGACACCGGCCTGGCCCGCCTGGTCGCCGCCTACCCCACCCATCTGCGCGGCGTACGGCAGCACATGGTGGACAAGCTCGACCGGGACGACCTGGCCGGAGTTGCGGCGTCGATGGGCAAGCTGGCAGAAGCGACCGCTTGTACGGACGCCGAGGTGGCGGCCGAGGCGTCCTGACCGACCGCGGTCAGCGCAGCCACCAGGCAGCCAGGTCGGCGGCGACGTGGGCCACAGCGGGGGCCGCGAATCCACCCGTCTGCTCGCGCAGCACGCCAAGGACGAGGCCGACGGCCAGGTCCAGCGGCGCCGATCCCCAGCCGTACAGCGGCAGGTGCAGTGCCGCGAAGGCGACCGACGTGATCAGCAGGGCGGCCGTCTCGCCCCACTGGCCCCGGACGGCGGCCCAGAGAGTGCCACGCAGGAACGCTTCCTCGGCGACGGCGACGATGGTGACCAGCACCGCCCAGTGCAGATAGCTGCCGCCCGGCCGGATGCCGGGGTGCAGGGTGTGGGCCATCAGGGACGGGAGGCAGAGCACGGCCGCGGTCAGCAGCCCCATCGCGACCGCCCGGCGACTCAAGGCGACGGTGGCGCCGCCGACCAGGGTCAGCGCTGCCAGGCAGCCCGCGAAGACCAGCCCGGCCGACTGGGAGCTCGCGATCGCCCGGCCGCCGATCGCGACCCGTACCAGGATCGAGGCGGTGAACCCGGCCAGCAGGGCTGCGGTGCCGAGCGGGCCGAGCCGATGCGTCACGTGTCCGCGGAGCTGCGGCGCGCCACCCGGATCAGCACCACGGCGCCGAGCATCGCGACGACCACGAGCACCAGGACCACGATCACCAGCGTGTGCGACGAGCTGCTGGCCGGGGCCTTGGCGACCACCAGCGCGTACTCGCCCGCGCCCGCGAAGTAGCCCTGGAAGCTGTCGCTCCCCCCCTTGGTGTCGGGGATCTCCTTCCACGTGCCGCCGGCCGGTCGGTAGAACAGGGTGGCCGCGGCGATCGTGGTGGAGGTGGCCCGCTGGACGTACGGCATGTTGCCGGTGTCCGCCGGGTTCAGGGTCGCGGTCGGGGAACCGTCGGCGAACAGCTCGACCTTGTAGACGTTGCCGTCCACCGGGCCGTTGGGCGTGCTCCCGTCCGGGGCCTCTGCGGTGATCGAGATCTTGAACGTCTTGGTCGAGGCCGGCCCGGTCAGGGACCTGGGAATGATGAAGACCCCCGCCTGGGAGGTCTGCTCCCTCGTCTGGGCCAGGATGCCGCCGGTGTTGGTGCCGTCGGTGGCGGCGAGGTCGAACGAGACCGAGCTCGGCGGTGGGGTCAGCTGGTAGCCGGGAGGCGGGCTGACGTAGCGGTAGGGCTCGTCCGGGATGCCGAGGGCGTCGTACAGCGGGACGGCGTGTGGGGTCACCAACCAGGCGGTGACCAGAGCCGCCGTCGCGGCCAGCAACCTGAACCGCCCCGACCGTGCTGCCACCGCCCGACCTCCTCGTGCCTCGCCCCGCCTGCGCGGGTTCACCGTACCGACCGCGGTGGTGTTCGTCCGGTTGCAGCCATATCCGACCGATCGTTCATCTGCCCGGCGTTCGTCGTTCGCCCGTCCGTGCCCGGCCATCCTTCCAGCCCCGCCAAAGTCACGACCGTCCGTACGACGCGTGGCGCCAGGTCGGGGTTCCTGGAGTCGCCAGCACCTGGTGCGCGGGCGTTCTTCGTGTGCTCGAACGGTCCCAAGGTGGACTCGCGAAAGGGGCGGCTCAAGTGGCGGTGCCACGCTTTCTGTTCGTCTCCGGCATCCGCGGTGAGGCCGACCTCACGCGGGCAACCGGAGTTTCGTGGCGCCTCCTCGGCGGCAACAACCGCGAGCTCGGCCGCAGCGCTCAGGTGTTCGCCGGCCTCGAGGCCTGTCACCTGTCCGCCCTCGACGTGCAACAGCGGGTCTCGTCTGCCACGCCGGAGCTCCGCTCAGAGGCCGCGACCGGTCGCTGGACCTGGCAGCTGCGGCTCGACGGCGAGCCGGTCGCCATCGCCGGTCGTGCTTATCTCCGGCTGCGCGAGTGCCAGTACAACCTCGCTCAGTTCATCGCCTTCGCCCCGGCGGCAGGTGTCGCACATGCCACGCTCGGCCGTCGTCCCGGTCAGCCCGCCGACCCTGCGGTCCCGGCGTGACCGCCGTGCTCGAGGCCGAGGCGCCCGAGGACCGGCCGCGCAAGATCGTCGGTGAGCTGGACTGGTCGGACAAGGTCTTCCGGGCAACCTTGCGTACGGCCGGCCTCACCGTGCTTCTGGTGACCGGCTGTATCGCGCTGTTCTTGCTGCTCCGCGGCTGGCAGGCGCTCCGGGTGGCGAAATGGAAGTTCTTCACCACCACGGTGTGGCAGCCCGACGGTCACCATTTCGGGATTGTGGGACTGCTCGTCGGAACGCTGCTCATCGGTGCCGTTGCGATGGTCTTCGCTGTTCCCCTGGCATTCGGCATTGCCTTGTACATCTCCGAGTACGCGCCGTCGTGGCTCAAGCGCAAGTTGGTCACGATCGTGGACGTCGCGGCCGCCGTGCCCAGCATCGTCTACGGCCTGTGGGGGTTCTGGTTCCTCCAGGAGCACGTCTACGGTGTCTCCCGCTGGATCTTTACCTACTTCGGCTGGATCCCGCTCTTTCACGTCGCTCGCGCCGACCCGCATGACCCGCTCGCCTCTGCCACGGTCTATTCGGCATCGACGTTCATTGCCGGCATCGTCGTCGCGCTGATGGTCACCCCAGTCACGTCGTCCATCATGAGAGAGGCCTTTTCTCAAGCCCCCCTGGGCGAGCGGGAGGGTGCCTATGCGCTCGGTGCCACCCGATGGGGAATGATCCGCGCGGTCGTACTGCCGTACGGCAGAGGCGGCATCATCGGCGGCTCCATGCTCGGCCTCGGCCGGGCCCTCGGCGAGACCATCGCCGTCTTCTACATCATCTCGATCGTCTACGTCCTGCAGCCGAACATCCTGCAGGCCGGCGGCGTCTCGGTCTCCTCGCTCATCGCAGCGACGTCCGGATCGGCAACGCCGTTCGGCGTCGCTGCGCTCTTCGCTGCCGGGCTCGCTCTGTTCGTGATGACGATGGGCCTCAACTTCCTGGCCGCAGTGTTCATCTCCCGCAGTCGTTCCGGCAGCGAGGTCTGAGATGTCGACGACGATGGAACAGGTGCAGACGCCGGGTCCCGGCCCGACAGTCGTTGCGGAGCCGGCAACGCGCCTGCGGCGCAGCACCTCCAGCTTTCGCACTGATGACTTGTACGGCCTGGCCGGAGCTTTTGTCGCGGCGCTGAGTCTGACGACGCTGGTCTACACGACGCTGGCCCCGTTCTCGGGACCTGTCGGATTCGTGCTGGTCACCTGGCTGGTTTTCGTCGCCATCTACGCGCTGCTCGGGTCGGTTGCCTTGCCGGCTCCGGCCGTGAAGGACAAAGTAGCGGCCGCGGTAGTGCACAGCATTGCGTTCGTCTTCCTGATGGCCCTGCTGAGCGCAATCCTCTACACGGTCTACCGCGGAGTCCCAGCGCTGTCACACCTCAACTTCTTCACCGATGACATGTCGAGGGCGCGTCCGACAGACACGGTGGCCCTGGGGCTGACCAAGG
>JAWWOM010000337.1:0-5306 GCA_033851655.1 Frankiales bacterium | reverse complement strand
GCCGACCTGCTCGCGTACGACCTGGACCGACCCGATGAGGCCCTTGAGCAGTGGCACTCGGCCCTCACGGAGGCGGTTGTCGATCCGGGCACCCTGTGGTGGGAGATCGGTCAGGCGCACGAACGGGCCGGGGAGCTGGACGCGGCGGAGCGGGCCTATCAGCAGATGCTGGCCACCGGGGACGTCGACGCCCACCACGCCCTCGGCTCGCTCGCGATACTGCGCGGCGACCGCGACACTGCCCGGCAGCATTTCCTGAACGGCGCGGCGGCAGGCGACCACGATGCTGCCGCCGCCCTTGCCGACGGGCCGTAGCACAGGACTGTCCTCTGCGCTAGCGGGCCAGTGCCACGCCAACCCGTATTGGGGCTACATCGGTTCGCAGGACCTCGCGGGGACGCGCCTCTACGCGCCGGTCACCGCTGCGGTGCCACAGCGGGTCTGCTACGACGTAGCTCTGGCCGCCGCGTGCGTCTCGCAGCCTTACGCGGTCGCCGGCATGGGTAACGGCAACTCTGTCCCGGCCTTCTCCGTGTTCGCCGACGGCAAGCTGTTCGTCACCTCCCACAAGCTCTGGTGTTTCGACGCTGCGACCGCATCTGGCACAACGGTGACAACGGCCAGATCGGGTCCTTCGACGCGACCACCGGCCAGGCCGACATGTCCGGCTGCGTCGGAACTCTGTCCGGGGTGGGGACGCGGACCTACCCGAGTGGCTCGGCGCCGATCGTGGGCAGCGCGTTCGTACCAATCCAACTGGCCGGGTCGGTCGAACGTCTGCCGTGTCGGACGTCAACCTCCCTGCGTGAGTCGTCATGCAGGGTCTAGCTAGGGAGAGCACGTGCACATCATGCGCAAGAACAGAGGGCGACCCGGCCTCACCCGCCGTTCGGTCGCAACCGTGGGAGCAGCGGCGCTCGCCATTTCTGGCGGAGCATTTGCCCTGGCTCCCGTCGCCAGCCAGGCTTCTTCCCACCGTGAGGCTCCGCTGATCGCCGGAGACCCGCGGGCGGACAACACGGACACGTACGCGTTCGTGAGCCCGGACAAGCCGGACACCGTCACCCTGCTCGCGAACTGGATCCCGTTCGAGGAGCCCAACGGTGGTCCGAACTTCTACCCCTTCGCCCAGAACACGCACTACCTGCTGCACATCGACAACAACGGTGACGGCGTCGCCGACATCAACTACATCTGGACCTTCACCAACCACTACCGGGACTCGAAGGGTCAGTTCCTCTACAACACCGGTGTGGTCAACAAGCTCACCGACAAGACGTTGAACTTCTACCAGACCTACACGCTGCAGGTGGAGAACGGCCCTGGCGGGCCCAAGACCATCCTGAAGAACGCCATTGTCGCTCCGTCGGACACCGGCAAGGCGTCCATGCCCAAGTACTCCAGCCTCCGGGCGCAGGCCACCAAGGCCCTGCCGGGCGGTGGAAGCACCTACGCCGGCCAGGCCGACGACCCGTTCTTCCTCGACCTCCGGGTGTTCGACCTGCTCTACGGTGGCAACCTGTCAGAGGCCGGCCACGACACGCTCAAGGGCTACAACGTCAACACGTTGGCGCTTCAGGTTCCCAAGAGTGCCCTGGCCTACAAGGGTGACGCCACCCGCAACCCGGTCATCGGTGTCTGGTCGAGCACTGCGGAGCGGACCGTCACCGTCAGCTCCAAGGGCGTGACCAAGCTGGGCCCGTACGTCCAGGTGTCGCGGCTCGGCAACCCGCTGGTGAACGAGGCCGTCGTCCCGCTCGCCTACAAGGACGCGTTCAACGCGATTCACCCCGACGTCGACCACACGGTCACGCCGGTCGTGAAGGCGGTTCTCAACCCGATCGTCCCGCAGCTGATCGAGAAGATCTATGGCATCAAGGCCCCGGCCGGTCCGCGGAACGACCTCGCCGAGATCTTCCTCACCGGCATCGCCAAGAACGCGCCGACCCTGGACGGCACCAAGGCGCCGATCCAGGCGGACCTGAACTCCCAGGTCCTCAACAAGGACGTCAACCCGGCGACCTTCCTGCCGGCGGAGGAGCTCCGGCTGAACATGGCCGTCCCGGTGACCGCCGCGCCGAACCGGCTCGGCGTCCTCGGTGGCGACCTGCAGGGCTTCCCGAACGGCCGTCGCCTCGGTGACGACGTCATCGACATCGCGCTGCAGGCCCTCGAAGGTGCCGCCACCAACGGCATCGTCCAGCCGCTTGCCGGCGGTGACGGCGTCAACACCAACGACGCAGCCTTCGGCAAGACGTTCCCGTACGTCGACCTGCCGAACACCGCGGCCGTCAACCAGGCCAAGTAGTCACCGGTCGCCCACCCGTCTCGTCGTGACGGGTGGGCGCCCTGGCCGGACAACCCTTCACTATCAGGGCTTCTCGAGTCAGAGAGTCAATGCCGTGATGACTGATCTGCAACGGCGGGCGCAGCTGTTCCACCAGGGACCGCCGCGTCCGCGCCGCCACCGGTTGCTCGCAGCAGCCGTCGTCGTGCTCGCCGTACTCATGGTCGCCGGAGTCGGAATCGTGGGCCACGCCGGCTCGAGCCCCACCATCTCGGCTGCCACGAGCTCGACCGGCGACCAGACAACAGCGATTGCCGCCCTGCAAGCGACGCTGAAGCACGCGCCGGGCAATGCGTCCGCCTGGGCCACGTTGGGACTGGACTATGTCGACCAGGCGCGGGTGACCGTCAACCCGGCGTTCGACACGTTGGCCGAAGGCGCGCTCAAGAAGTCTCTCATCTTGAACAGCACGGACAACTTCGTTGCCTTCGCCGGCCAGGCCACTCTCGCCGCGGCTCGGCACCGGTTCGCGGAGGCCAGGTCCTGGGCGCTCAAGGGTCTCGCCGTTGACAGCTACAATGCCGCCCTGTACGGCATTCTGGCCGATGCGCAGACGCAGCTGGGGGAGTACGAGGCGGCCTCCGTCTCCGTACAGAAGATGATCAACCTGCGCCCGCAGACGCCGGCACTGGCCCGCGCCTCCTACGTCGCCGAGCTGGCCGGCAACCTGCCGGCGGCCGTGTCCTTGATGAGCCAGGCGCGGGAGGCGGCCGCGACACCCGCTGACACCGCCTTCACCGACTACTACCTCGGCGAGCTCGCCCGTAACGCCGGGGACCCGACCAGGGCACTGACCTACTACGTGGCGGGGCTGCAGGTGGACCCGTCCTACGCCGCCCTCCTCGAAGGTAGGGCCAAGGCGGAGGCTGCCCTCGGTCAGCAAGCCGCCGCGATTGCCGACTACACAACGGTTGTCGCGCGCGTACCCCAACCGCAGTACGTCCTGGAGTTCGGCGACTACCTGCAGTCGCTGGGCAAGACGGCGGAGGCACAGCAGCAGTACGCGACCTTCGGGATCGAGAACAAGCTCTTCCAGGCCAACGGGGTGCTGCTGGACTCGGACCCCGCGCTCTACTTCGCCGACCACGGTGACCGGGTGCAGGCGCTGAAGTTCGCCCAGGCCGGCATCCGGATCCGGCCGTTCCTCGAGATGGACGACGCCTACGCGTGGGCGCTGCACGTGAACGGCAGGGACGCCGAGGCGCTGACCTGGTCGCGCAAGGCGCTGGCGACCGGCATGCAGAACGCGTTGTTCTTCTTCCATCGCGGTGTGATCGAGCAGCACCTCGGCGACAAGGCGGCAGCCGTGCAGGACCTCACCACGGCGCTGAGGATCAACCCACAGTTCAGTCCGTTGCAGGTGCCGGTGGCCAGGCGGGCCCTTCAGCAGCTCGGGAGCTCATCATGAACCGGCTCGTTGCGCGCCTGGCGGTCGTGGCGGGGATCGCCTGCGCGGCAGCGGGTCTGGCCGTCTCGCCGGCCAGCGCCCACCCCCTCGGCAACGCCACCGTCAACCACTACGACGGGCTGACGATCAGCAGTGGTGAGGTCGACGACTTCGCGGTCGAGGATGTTGCGGAGATCCCCACCTTTCAGCGCAAGGCGGCCGTCGACGCCAACCACGACGGCGCGCTGTCCGCCGCCGAGCAGGCCACGTACGCGACGCGGCAGTGTGCGGCAATGGCGAGGGGTGACCACCTCGAGGTCGGCGGGTCGGCGGTCGCCTGGCAGGTCAGGTCCGCCGGCTACGGCGAGCGGGCCGGCGCCGTCAGCGGCCTCACCGTCGGCCGGCTCGAGTGCAACCTGCTGGCCAAGGCAGACCTGTCGTCCGGCGCAAGGGTCGCGCTGTCGGACGGTTGGGACGGGGCGGGCATCGGCTGGCACGAGATCACCGCGGTGGCCGCCGGGGTCTCGCTGAAGGACTCACCTGTTCCGGCCACGAGCATCAGCGATCAGCTGCGGAGATATCCCAACGACCTGCTGTCGTCGCCCCTCGACGTGCGCTCTGCAGATCTCTCCGTGGTGGCAGGTGGCAGCTCGACGTACGCCAAGGCCAAGGACCTGCCGGTCGCCGGGTTCGCCGTACGGGAGCTGAACAGGCTGAGCAACGACTTCAACGACCTGGTCGGTCGCAAGAACATGGGCGTCGGCGTCGGCGCGTTCGCGATCCTGCTGTCGATGGTGCTCGGCGCGGGTCATGCGTTCCTGCCCGGACACGGCAAGACCGTGATGGCTGCCTACCTCGTCGGCAGGCGCGGCCGGATCCGGGATGTCGCGACGGTGGGCGCCACGGTGACCGTGACGCACACCGCCGGGGTACTGATCCTCGGCCTGCTGATCGCGCTCGGGTCACAGTTTGCGACCGTGGTGGTCGAGCAGGACCTGGCGATCATCTCCGGCGCCACGGTGGCCCTTGTCGGTGCCTGCCTCCTCGTCTCCGCCCTCCGTCGGCGCCGCACGGAGCGGGCATCGGTCGAGGAACAGCTGGGCCAGCTCGAGAACGACGCCCAGGCGCTGCGGGCGGGTCCCGTACCGCGGTCCGAGAGCTCGTTGCGCACCATGGCTCTCTACGGCAGCTCCGCCCACGGCTCGGTGACCGCCCTCGCCGAGCCTCCGGCCGGCCATGACCACCCCCACCACGACCACCCGCACCACGACCACCCGCACGACCACCCGCACGACCACCCGCACCAGCCCGAGCCCGGCCTGCACGCGCACCGCTGGGGCAAGGCGCACTCGCACGCACCGGCTCCGGACCAGCGATCTGACCGCTTCAGCCGGAGTGGTCTGATCGGCCTCGGTGCCGCCGGGGGGCTCGTACCCAGTCCATCTGCGCTGCTGGTCCTGTTGGCTGCCGTCACGGCGGGCCGCACGTTGTTCGGCGTCAGCCTGGTTCTCGCCTATGGCTTGGGGATGGCACTGGCCCTCTGCATCGCCGGTCTGCTCGTCGTCCGGCTGC
>JAWWOM010000299.1:0-3360 GCA_033851655.1 Frankiales bacterium | reverse complement strand
CGGGCCTGACTCGTGGAAGGCTTCCCTGCATGACGGATCTTCAGGTGTGGGCGCCCTACGCCGGGCGGGTCGAGGTCGAGACCGGGGGCGAGCGGCACCCGATGTACCGCCGCCCGGATGGCTGGTGGCACGCCTCCATCCTCACCCTGTCTCCAGGCGAGGACTACGCGTACGTCCTCGACGGTGGCCGGCCGCTGCCCGACCCGCGGTCAGCCTGGCAGCCGCACGGCGTGCACGGCCCCAGCCGGCTGGTCGACCACAGCACGTTCAGCTGGACGGACGGCAGGTGGCGCGGGCTGCCCCTGCACGGTGGTGTGGTGTACGAGCTGCACGTCGGCACGTTCAGCCCGGAGGGCACCTTCGACGGCGTCGCCGAGCGGCTGGACCACCTGGTCGACCTCGGCGTGGACGCGATCGAGCTGTTGCCGGTCAACGCCTTCCCGGGTCGCTGGGGCTGGGGCTACGAGGGGGTCGACCTCTTCGCGGTGCAGGACTCGTACGGCGGCCCGGAGGGTCTCAAGCGCCTCGTGGACGCCTGCCACGCCCGGGGCATCGGCGTGATCATGGACGTGGTCTACAACCACTTCGGCCCGTCCGGCAACTACCTGCCGCAGTTCGGTCCTTACCTGACCGACAAGCACAAGACCCCGTGGGGATCCGCGGTCAACTACGACGACGCCGGCTCGGACGAGGTGCGCCGGTTCGTCCTCGACAACGCGGCGATGTGGCTGCGTGACTACCACTGCGACGGGCTGCGCCTCGATGCCGTCCACGCGATCATCGACACCTCGGCGATCCACCTGCTGGCTGAGCTCTCGGCCAAGGTCGAGGCGCTGTCCGCCCAGCTCGGTCGTACGTTGTTCGTGATCGCCGAGAGCGACCTCAACGACCCGCGGGTCGTGACGCCCCGGGAAGCCGGCGGCCTGGGGATGGACGCCCAGTGGTCCGACGACTTCCACCACGCGCTGCACTCCGTGCTGACCGGTGAGCGCGAGGGCTACTACAGCGACTTCGGCACGCTCGCGGACCTCGCGGCGGCGCTGACCGGCGGGTACGTCCACGGTGGCCGGCACTCCGGTCATCGCGACCGTCGCCACGGTGCCCCGTACCGCGGGCTGTCCGGGCAGCGGCTGCTGGGCTACCTGCAGGATCACGACCAGGTCGGCAACCGCGCCGCGGGCGGGCGGATCTCGACCCAGCTCTCGACCGGGCTGCTCCAGGTCGGCGCGGCGCTCGTCCTCACCAGCCCGTTCACGCCGATGCTCTGGATGGGCGAGGAGTGGGGTGCCCGTACGCCTTGGCAGTTCTTCACCGACCACGACGACGTGGAGCTCGGCAAGGCGATCACCGAGGGCAGGCGCAGGGAGTTCGTCGCGTTCGGCTGGGACCCATCGGACGTGCCGGACCCGCAGGACCAGGCGACGTTCGAGCGGTCCCGGCTGGACTGGGCCGAGCTGGACCTGAACAGGCACGGCGACCACTCGTCCATTCTCGGGTTCTACCAACGGCTGATCCGGCTCCGCCGCGAGCTGCCCGACCTGACCGACCCGTCGCTGGACGCGGTGGCGGTGGGCTACGACGAGGACAAGCGCTGGATTGCCGTACGCCGTGGCAATGTCGCCATCCTGGCCAACCTCGGGTCAGCCGAGCAGCGACTGCCGACGCCGGAGCCGGTCGTCGACGTCGTCCTGTCCAGCGCTGAGGGGTTCATGTTCGACGCGGACGGGATGACGCTGCCGGGCGAATCGGTGGCCATCGCCCGGCTGTCCCGCTGATTGCCGGTCGCGCCAGCGGGAAATCCGTCCCCATGCGAGTGGTGGTCACCGGAGCATCAGGCAACGTCGGTACGGCGCTGCTGCGCGCCCTCAGGCAGTCGGCGCGCGTGACCTCGATCGTGGGTGTCGCCCGCCGGCCGCCGCCGGACTCGCTCGGGGCCGAGTGGCTGGCGGCCGACGTGGCCGGCGACGACCTCACCGAGGCGTTCCGGGGCGCCGACGCGGTCGTCCACCTCGCGTGGCTGATCCAGCCCAGCCACGACCAGCAGCTGATCCACGACGTGAACGTCAGGGGCACCCGTCGTACGGCGGAGAGTGCCGCCGGCGCAGGGGTTCCGGCGTTCGTCCACGCCTCGAGTGTGGGGGTCTACTCGCCAAGGACCTCCGCCGCGCCGGTCGACGAGTCCTACGCCAGGGACGGGGTCGCCAGCTCCGACTACTCCCGGGACAAGGCGCAGTGCGAAGCCTTCCTCGACGCGTTCGAGCTCAGGCACCCGGAGATGCGGGTCGTCCGGATGCGGCCCGGGCTGATCTTCCAGCGGTCGGCCGGCAGCGAGATCAGCCGCTACTTCCTCGGGCCCTTCGTCCCTGCGGCGCTGCTGCGGCCGGGGGCGCTGCCCGTCCTGCCCGTTCCTCGCGGCCTGGCCGTGCAGGCACTGCACGCCGACGACGTGGCCAACGCCTACCTCCGCGCAGTGCTCCAGCCCGGTGCCCGTGGCGCGTACAACGTCGCAGCAGCACCGGTGCTGGACGCCCAGGCGCTGGCGGCAGCCTTCGGGGCCCGCGCCCGGCCGCTGTCTCCCCAGCTCGTCCGCGCTCTGGCGGCCCTCACCTGGCAGCTGCACCTGCAGCCCACGGCCGGCGGCTGGCTGGACCTCGGGATGTCGGCCCCCATCATGAGTACCGACCGGATCCGGCAGGAGCTCGGCTGGTCGGAGACCAGGTCGTCGGCTGACGCCCTGCGCGAGCTGGTCGAAGGCATCCGGACCCGTTCCGGCGGCGGCACACCGGTGATGCACCGGCTGCCCATGCTGCCGGCGCGGCTGATGGGCAGGGACCGGCTGCACGCCTCGGGCTGACCCCGCGTGGTTGGATCCGGTGTGGACGATCTCGAGACCGACTACGCCTACCCCACCCGTCGCTGGCTGCGCTGCAACTTCGTCGTGTCCGCCGACGGTGCCGCGTCGCTGGACGGCAGCTCCGAGCAGCTCTCGGGGCCGCCCGACAAGCGGGTGTTCGGCCTGCTGCGGGCACTGTGCGACGCGGTCGTGGTGGGCGGGGGCACCGCCCGGGCCGAGGACTACCAGCCGGTACGGATCGGGCCCCGGCGAGCGGAGATCCGCTCCAGGCACGGACTCTCGGCCTGCCCGCCGATCATCGTGGTGACCCGCAGCCTAGACCTCGACCTGGCCAAGCCGTTGTTCACCCAGGCGCAGGTGCCGACGATCGTGGTCACCTCGTCGACCGTCCCGCCGGCCCGGCTGGCGGCGGCCCGCGCCGTCTGCGACGTGATCGTCCATGACGGCGACGTGGACCTCGGCCTGATGCTCGAGCAGCTCACCGACCGGGGGCTGGGCCGGCTGCT
>JAWWOM010000296.1:0-2748 GCA_033851655.1 Frankiales bacterium | reverse complement strand
GCCGACGACCAGACCGGCTCCGCTGCGGTCAGGGTCGCCGAGCGGATCCTGGAGGCCGTACGGGCACCGTTCGTGATCAATGGCAAGCCGATGTCCGTCACCGTCAGCGTCGGCCTGGCGGAGCGGCTCGACCAGGACGTCGACGCGGCCGGCCTGCTCCGGCAGGCCGACTTGGCGATGTACGTGGCCAAGGGGACCGGCAAGGACCGCTGGCAGCGGTTCGCCGGCGGCGGCGACGGCGCAGCGCTGGTCGGCGATCTGCCCGAGCCGGTCAGTCCGACGTAAGCCGCTTGGTCAGCGCCTCGATGTCCAGGTGCGGGACCGGGTACTCCAGCTGCAGCTCGGTGAGGGTCTCCGCGACGAGCTGGGAGACCACCCAGTCGCGGTACCACTTGTGGTCGGCGGGGACGACGTACCAGGGCGTGCTCTCGCGGCTGCAGCGTTGGATCGCGGTGTCGTAGACGTCCATGTACTGCAGCCAGAACCGGCGCTCCTCGAGGTCGGCCTCCTTGAACTTCCAGCGCTTGGTCGGGTCGGCCAGCCGGTCGAGCATGCGCTGCCGCTGCTCGTCGTACGAGACGTGCAGGAAGCACTTCAGGACGGTGATGCCGGAGCCGGCCACCTCCTGCTCGAAGTCGTTGATGAGGCCGTACCGCTCGTCGATGACCGCCGGCTCGGCCAGGTTGTGCACCTTGGCGATGCCGACGTCCTCGTACCAGGAGCGGTTGAACACCGCGATCGTGCCCGGCGACGGCAGGTGCTGCCGGAACCGCCAGAGGAAGTCGTGCTCCTGCTCCTGCTCGGTCGGTGCCTTGAACGACGTCACCCGTACGGAGGTGGGATAGAACAGGTCGACCACGTGCTTGACGACCCCGTCCTTGCCGCAGCCGTCCATCCCCTGCAGCACCAGCAGGATCGCCCGGTCCTGGTTGGCGTAGAGGCGGGTCTGCTGCTCGCGGAACAGCGGCCCGAGCGACTCGACGAGCGCGAGCGCCTTCTCCTTGTTCTTCACACCAGCGCTGGACGTCGGGTCCACTCCGGCCAGGGTGTGCGCGGTGAACTGCTCGCGGATCGACTTGGACACGTGGCGCCCTCCGAGCGGTGACGGGCCCGCTCAGGTGGGCGGATACAGAGAGTACGACGGGAAGTTGCCGTAGAGCCGGTCCTCGCCGCCGTCCGCCCGCTGGGTGACGGCCTGCACGAGCAGGTCGCCGCCGACGAAGGCGCCCTTCCACGACGCACCGCGGCCGCCGAAGACCTCGGCCCGGTCACCGCGTGAGCGGGGCTTGTTGACCCCGATCTTGAACGCCTGCACCTCCTCGCTCACCCGCGCGGCGAGGCCTTCGTCGTCGGTGGCGATGGAGGCGACGAGTGAGCCGTTGCTCGCGTTCATCGCCGCCAGCAGCTCGGCCTCGGTGTCGACGATGACGATCGAGTCCAGCGGCCCGAACGGCTCGCTGTGATGCAGGGACCACGACGGCGAAGGCTGGAGCACCGCGGCTGGGGGCACGTAGGCAGCGGTCTCCTGCCCGTCGATGAAGCTGCCGGAGGACAGCTGCCGGTGCACCAACGGGATCCCGCCTCCAGTCAGCGCCTCGGCCCAGGCGTCGCGGACCGACTGGGCCTTGTCCGCGCTGATCAGCGGCCCGAAGTCGAGCTCGGGGTACGGGTCCCCGGGGTTCGCCACGGCGAGCGGGTGGCCGAACCGGATGGACTCCAGCACGGGCAGGTACATCTCGAGGAACTCCGCGAACTGGGACCGCTGCACGACGTAGCGCGGATAGGCGGTGCAGCGCTGCTTGCCGTACTCGAAGCCCTTGCGCAGGTGGGCGGCGAGGGTGTCCCAGTCGGAGAAGTCCCAGACGCCCCAGGTGTTCAGGCCCTCCTGCTCGAGGAAGTGCCGGCGGCCGGTGTCGGCGAGCGACGTCGCGGCCTTGCGGCCGTTGGCCCGGCCACCGACGAACGCGAGCGCGCCGATGCCCTCGCCGCGGATCAGCACGTCACCCAGCTGACCGCCGACCCCGGAGAGCAGCGTGACCGGCAGCCCTTCGCGGTGCATCAGCGCGTGGGCGAGGGTGAGACAGTGGAAGCCGCCCTGCGACGGCGTCTTGGCGATCACGGCGTTGCCGGCCAGCATCTGCACCAGCTCGGCATGCACCTGCACCGACATCGGGTAGTTCCAGCTGGCGATGTTGCTCACCGGCCCGTCCAGCGGCACCCGGCCGGCCGTCTGCCGCTCGATCTCCTCGAGGTACCACCGCACCCCGTCGAGGCCGCGGTCGACATCGGCGCAGGCGAGCCGCCACGGCTTGCCGATCTCCCACACCAGCAGCAGCGCCAGCAGGTCGCGGTGGGCCTGCATCGCCTCGACGGCTGCGCTCACCCTGACCCGTCGTTCGGCCAGGTCGACCTTGGCCCAGCTGGCGTGCTGGGTCACCGCCGCCGCGACCGCCGCTTCCGCGGTGGCGTGGTCGACCCTGGGCGGCCCCTCGATGGGGCTGCCGTCGACCGGCGAGACGTGCTTCCCGGGCGTCCCGACCCGCACCCAGCTGCCGCCGACCAGGTTGCGCAGCCGGTCCTGGTCGAAGGCCTCGGGCGCAGCGGCGACGCACTTGGCGTAGGTCTCCGGCCACGACGTGCCGGCCTTCAGCTGCAGCGGCGGTCCTGCGGGCTGGGTCGTGGTCATGGCACTCCAATGCTGGGGGCCGATGCTAGCGGCTCTCACCCTGCTGGAGATTGCAGCCCGCG